>JABGRF010000256.1 GCA_018648405.1 Candidatus Scalindua sp. | reverse complement strand
GGTCTGTCTGATGGATATGGTCAAGGGAGTGACCAAATGCCGGATCTTATTATTTTGGATTTGATGTTACCGGATGCTGATGGTATCGAGATATGCAAAAACCTGAAAAAGAGAGACGAATATTTATCTATTCCTATCATAATGCTTACTGCTAAGGGAGAAGAGACAGATAAAATACTGGGATTGGAATTTGGTGCTGACGACTATGTAACTAAACCATTCTCACCAAGAGAGTTAGTCGCCAGGGTAAAAGCGGTATTGAGAAGGCAGAATAAGAGCGATGAATCAGGAAAGTTTGATATCGGTGAAATTTTAAAAATAGATACGGAGAAGCATGAAGTTGCCGTTAAAGGGCAAAAAATAGAATTAACTTCTACTGAATTCAGAATATTAAAACTGTTTATATCAAATAAAAGTAAAGTTTTTTCAAGATATGACATTTTAGACTATCTATGGGGAGACGAAAAGATAGTTTTGGACAGAACAATTGATGTACATATCAAAAACTTAAGAGAAAAACTGGGCGAGTCAGGACAGCTCATAAAAAATATCAGAGGCATAGGATACAAACTGGAAGCTCACCACGACGAATCTTCTTAAGGCATACATGAAAAATTCAATTTTTGTAAAGATCTTTGGTGGATATATCCTCATCGTCATTATAATACTTGCCATAACACTCCCACTCTCTTTTAGAGCAGTCAGACATAATCACATAGATACATTAACTGCCAATCTGAAAAATCTTTGTTTTACGTTAAATCTGAAAATATCCCCACTCTTAGAAAACAACCAAATTGAAGAACTAGACACTCTCATTAAGAAGCTTGGCGAGCAGATTAACACAAGACTCACGATCATAAACCCAGAAGGAGTCGTCTTTGCTGATTCAGAAAAAATTCCAACATTAATGGAAAACCATAAGAACAGGATTGAGATAATACAGGCTATCAATGATGGCCTTGGAACATCGTTGAGATACAGTGCATCGGTAAAAGAAGAGATGTTATACGTTGCAATGCCGATCGTAATTGATGGTAAAGTCATTGGGGTTATAAGGGCAAGCCTGTTTTTAGAAGTGATTAATAACCTGCTCAATAACTTAAAAAAGAACATTATTAAGATTGCCGCTATTATTGTCGTGATTTTATTAATTGGTGCTTTTCTATTTTCCAGAAGTTTTTCGAAACCTATTAACGAATTGGGTATCGCTTCCCGTAAAGTAGCTAAAGGTGACTTCAGCACAAAAGTATTCCTTAACAGCAAAAATGAAATAAGAGAGCTGGCAGATAGTTTTAATTATATGACAGATCAGATTAATACCTTATTTACACAGCTGTCCCTCCAGAAAGAAGAACTTAACAGCATCATATCATCTATTAAAGAAGGCCTTTGTGTAATAGACAAAGAAGGTGTTATTTCAATAAGTAATGAAAGTTTTAGAAAAATAGTCCAAAACAACTCAGTAAAAGGAAAATTATACAAGGAAGTATTAGATAAAACCAGATTCGACAAATTGATAAAAGAAGTCAGAAACGAGAAAAAAAATATTGTTGATGAAATAGAAATGTATAACAGGACATTTCTATGCAGCGCTGCTTCTTGCTCTAATAAAGAAGACATAGTGATAACTTTACATGATATATCAAAGATCAAGAACCTGGAAAGAACAAAGAAAGATTTTGTTTCTAATGTTTCCCACGAGTTACGTACACCGCTTACGGCAATAAAAGGTTTTGTTGAAACGCTACAAGACACAAATAATATCGATGAGAATCAACATTATCTGAACATTATTAACAGGCACACTGACAGGGTCATAAGAATTGTTAATGATTTACTGTTACTATCAAAGCTTGAAGGCACTACAGACAGCCTGGAATGTGAAAAAGTAAATCTAAATGACTTAATCGAAAATATTGTAAAAATATTTGAGCATCGTTTAAACGAAAAGAATCTAGCTTTAAAATTTAATACAGATGACAATTTGCCTATTATCAACGCTGACCCTTTTAAACTTGAGCAAGTGTTTATTAACCTGATTGATAACGCCATTAAATATACGGAAAAAGGAGAAGTTGTAGTCACTTTAAATCATAACCGTCAAATGGTGATAATAGAGATACAGGATACGGGGATATGTATCCCCCAGGAACATTTATCCAGGATATTCGAAAGGTTCTATGTAGTAGACTCATCAAGGTCCAGGAAACTCGGTGGAACCGGCTTAGGATTATCAATAGTAAAACACATTATACTATTACATAATGGAAAAATAGAAGTGAAGAACATCCCCGGAGCAGGCACAAACTTTATTGTCACCTTGCCTGTAAACCTCTCAAAAAACGGTTAATTCTAATTTAAAATCTTCTTAGCCTGTAAGTGATTTTCAGAAATAAACAAGAATGCATAAAGCCATTGTAACAATAATACAAATATCAGTATATTGGCCTTTTTTGCTATTGTTCAAATCATTATTAAACTATAAAGTCAGTGGAACTGACAATCTGAAGGGATGTGGAGACTCCTTCATAATCGCAGTAAATCATGTTTCCTATCTTGATCCCATATCTGTTTCTATCGCCTTACCTTTTCGTTTAAGATATTTTCCGCTCTATTATATGGCTAGTGATTATTTTTATAAAATACTATTCTTTTATCGCTTTGTTGGAGCTGTTCGTGCCCATGAGGGAAAAGATCTGGAATTATCTGGCAGGCCACTAATTAATTTATTAGACCAAAGAGAGAGAGTTGTCATATTTCCGGAAGGCACTATAAACAGAGGTGTCAAGACCAGGCCGCACAGAGGGATATCGTACATAGCCGCCAAAAGTAGCAAATTGATTGTCCCACTTAAAATAGAGTCAAATCTGGATGGCTCTATAAGTGTTGTTGGTGGGAAGATTTTTGATCTGTTGACTGGAAAGCATAGGATAAAGATGATCTATGGTGCCCCATTTAGGATAGAAGAGACAATCGGCAAGACACCTGAAAGTCTTTCTGAATTACGAGAAGCGTCTGAAGGTGTGTTCAAAAGAATAGAGAATGCAACGTAGCAATATGCATCATTTCATTGTCCGAACCGGACGTATACTAAAGTACTCATCGAATTTATTCCAGAATATACTACCGTAACACGCGCTCATTACCCAGGCCGCATCATTGCCGTAACTGTCTCCCGTCCATATCCATGGTTGTTTCTTATCAAATTCTTTATTTACAAACATACCACCAAAGTTCTGTTTAGGCTCAAGAAGCGATGCTGCTTCCTCTACTGTTGGTAAACGCCAATCTTTAAATCCGGCGTAACCTTTAAGATTCAGATTATTCACCCACTCAGATATTTTCTCCTTATCTTTAAATCTTTCAGATCCATTCTGATGCCACATTAAGCCTGTCGTATAATCAACGACCACTTCTTCGTAAAGTATAGATCTTAGCTCGTACTGGTGACGTATTGTGCTGTGCCCGTAAAACCCCCAATCCTGCTCCTCGCGGATCTCTACATCAGGCATAGATAGCGCTTGGGTTACTAACAAATCCTTGTATGATGAACGCAGGTACTTCCTTTCAATTCTCTCCTGCCATTTAATCTTATTAAGATGCACTAGCTCTTCACTGTTCAAAAACAAGACCTGCTCCCCCCCCTTCTGCACACCTTCATCATTTAATGTTCCGAAAGCTGGAGCCTGGTTACTATTTTCTGCCAGTCCTGATTTCATTATATTGAACAATTCAGATGGGACGAGAAATGGTTTTCTATTTTCCTCCAGCCCTTTTACAAGAAAATGCACAAAGATACTGTTGTCGTCCAGTTCATTCTCTACCACGGGCTTAATCCCTCCTGATGTTATGACCTGACGTGATCTCTGATTATATGCTCTCTTAATGACCTCGTCCGTGGCCCTTGCCATCTTCTCTCTATAGCCTCTAACAGAATCACCGGAGAAACATGAGTCAGAGATCAACAGGACATGTTTTGCATTATTAGCATCAATCTTTAAATAATCATAAATCTGTTTATTCGAAATCCATGAAGAAGTGTCATCCGTGGCTCCTTCAACAGGAATCCAACTACCCTCCCGTTTGGCAGAATCCAATCCACCACGACCTGAATAAAAGATTATGACAGAGTCATCCGGGCCGACCCTTCTGGTTAGATATCTCAGTTTGCCGAGTATGTTCCTCCTGGTAGCATCATCATCATAAAGCTCGATTATATGATATTTATCAAAGTGATATCTTTTCAGCAAGATGTCTTTCACTGCTTTCGCATCATTCACTGAAGTGCTAAGTCCTGGAAAGTTAGTATAAGAGTCTATTCCAATAACTAAAAGCCATTGATTGCCACTTATTTCGTGGCCAGTAGGAGAAACCAGTACCGCTTCCCTGCCTTGTTCATCAGCAATGCTGACAAATGAAAATGAAAGAAATACTAATGAGATGATTAATGCGAGTATGAATATATTTTTTTTCATTCTAAAAAAAAGGCTGTATAAGGTTTTTGTTATACCCTATACAGCCTTATAATGTTACATGTTAGATTCTTCTAATTACTATTCATTAAACTATGCGTCCAGGATTGCTTCTGATGTCTCATTTTCCCAATCCATAATATAGTTAATACCTGTGATATCAGCAGCTTCTCTGGTCAGCGAGAAAATGTCATCTCTAGTGATTTCACTAAGGTTAAATTTTCTTGATCCGGCCATTAACTGTCTAAGGCCCATAGCCATTTTTTCATAATAAGAATACATACCCAACGCACCCGGAGTAATATCGCCAAATTCATCTCTAACCTTTGTTGAGTAATAGAAAATCTTATCAATAGAATCGCCATGCTCCGAAGCAGGTTTCTGAATCTTACCGGCCGCAATATCTTTTCCAGTAGTATTACCAACCATCGTAGCACAGATTGTTGACCTTGACATGCCCACAGCTTTTACGAATGGCGCTGCCAACGCGAATGATTTATAGATATGATCTTCAGCAGAAAGTCCACCGGCCAGAATTATATCCGGTACATACTCACCCCTGTCTGCAAGCCTCTTACAGAACTTATAAGTCATAGCTGAAATATAGACGGTAGGAACACCCCACTCATTCATCATTCTCCACGGACTCATGCCTGTTCCTCCGCCAGCACCATCAATGGTCAATACATCAAGTTTGAATACTGAGCAGAACTTGATGGCCCTTGCCAGATCAGACGGTCTATAAGCACCTGTTTTCAGGAATACATATTTAGCACCAGCATTTCTCAGATGTTCTACCTGGTCACCAAAATCGCTCATTGCTTTAGGCAAATATTCTGATATTGCCTTAACTCTAGTGTGTCTCTCAAATCCCTCGACAGCACCTGATTTAAAGGCCTCCTGCACGATCGGATCTTCCGGATCAGGAATTACAATATAGCCTCTATTTTTTAATAGTATTGCTTTCTCCAGGTTAAAGATCTTAACTTCACCGCCTATGTTCTTGGCACCTTGTCCCCATTTTAATTCAACGGCATCAGAACCCAGAGTATTCATACTATACTCAAGAACTCCTAATCTCCAATCTTCCGGATTAGCCTGTATTGCAATAAATCCATAACCATCCTTCTGGTTGTCCTTAAATGATTTAAACCTTCTTTCAAGCTCTTTGCACTCAGTGACCTTCTTATTACTGTCAAATTTAGAAGTCTCATCCATTCCTACAACATTCTCACCAATGACAATTCCGGTACCACAAATAGCAGAACCCGCACCTAAATCAGCAAAGTGATTTTTCGCAATCTGTGTAGAACCCAAACCTGTACAGATCAATGGAAATTTTAACTTGAGACCTTTATCTCTACCAAGGCGTGTTTCAACACTTACGTTAGTAAACTGTTCGTACTCCTTCTGGTGATGACTGGCAACAGTTCCGGAAATGTTAAAGTGAGAATAGTCTACAGGATAATCCTTTGTTCCACTGGACGTACTTTTCCCAAACGGTATAGGGTATATTGTCTCCGGTCCCCTCATTGCCGATAGACCTATTTCACAATATCCAGGACATCCGTCAAGACACACAACACACATTCCACTTTGTGGTAATACATCGCTACCGGTTCTCGTTCTTGTTCCGGTCGCTGCCGATTTATTCGGTATTTGCAAACTTCCCATTATAAAGGCCTCCTGTTCATTTAAAAAATTGTTATGTAAATGTTATGTATATACTGAAAATATCTTAAGATTATTAACGAAAACTAATGCAATAAATCTTTCTATAACACCAGCTATTTTTTCGTAAAACTCTATGATTCTTTTATACTTACAGAGAAATATAGCAGATTATTAACTTTATTCAAGGAATAAGTTAATTATGCAAAGAAGTTAATCTATAGAAATGTTAGGTGATACTGGGATTAACATCTGGGTTTCTTATTACATTAAAAAACCCCGTTAGAAGCTCATATCGTTGTAACACAACGTATGAACTTACTAACGGGGTACACTAAAAACTCCTTAGTAAATTAATCATAAAAGCCGTTCTTCTTATATGTATTAGAACTTGCTAGCTCTTTCCAGTCCATCCCATAAAACACATCTTGCATCAAGAAAGTCCATTGCACCGAATCTCATTAACCTCTGCTCTTCGGCATTCTTAGCAAACGGAAGTAAAGAATCCTTAATACCTTCAGCATGCTCCACATCCAACTCAATGTGAGCAGAGAAGAAAAGTACTTC
>JABGRF010000278.1 GCA_018648405.1 Candidatus Scalindua sp. | reverse complement strand
CTGCTCCTCGGGGCAATCCTCAGTATTATTGATCATGTTGCAGTTGGTGCTCTCTTGAAGCAGGTGGGTGCACCAAAGAGATTGATGATACTTATGGAGGGAGAGAGTCTGTTGAGTGAGGTTACTCTTATTGTCGCTGCTCACATCCTGTTTGGGCTGGCCTTTGTGGGGCATATCTCATCAGGAGATGTATTGTCCGGGGTAGTTAAGTTTTTTATTGTCTTTGCCGGTGGAATTTCAGTAGGAGTATTGGCCGCACTGGTTACCGGGTTTATATTGAGCAAAGTGGATGACAACCCATTAATAGAGCTTTCCCTGATAATTATACTCGCTTACATGTCCTTCTTTATTTTAGAACATTTTTTTCATGTCAGTGGGGTTCTGGCAACGGCATCAGCCGGGATAATTATGGGAGGGTGGGGGCGTTCCAAGATATCGCCTTCAGTACACAAGCTGCTTGCAGAGGTGTGGGAGTATCTGGCCTATCTTGCTAATGCTTTTATTTTTCTGCTGCTTGGTTTACAGATCAATATTCCTTCACTGTCAAAATCTCTGCATATTCTGGTGTGGGTGATACCTGCCATGCTATTGGCCAGGGCGGTTATAGTTTACGGTCTTATACCAATAGTTGGCTGTCTTCCTAATACCTTTCGAATAGATCTGCGCTACCAGACTGTCATGTACTGGGGCAGTATGCGCGGGGGTATAGCGATTGCCATGCTTTTGAGTCTTGGGGTTTTTAAATATACTGATACCTTTGTAGCTGTAATAACCGGTGCGGTACTCTTTACTCTCCTTGTGCAGGGTCTCAGTATAAAGAAGCTCGTAGCAGTACTGGGATTGGATAAACCCTCGCTTGCAGATAGACTGGCCCGCCTGGAAAGTGTTTTCTCGGCAAAGAAACACGCTCTGGGTCGTATTCCTGAACTACAGACCGGTGGACTTTTTTCCTCCAGTATTGCCGGTAATCTACACGCCAAGTGTAAAGCCAGTATGGATGAAACCCATCTGGAACTGGAAGAGCTCAGGCGGGGGAAACTGGACAAAGGAAGAGAGGTTCAGTTGGTATTCTTCAGAAGTTTTGCCGAGGAAAAGGCCATGTACTACGAAATGTTCAGTAAAGAACATCTGACTGAGAGTGCATACCGAGATCTTTCATACTCAGTTGATATTCAGATGGACTCCTTGAGGTATCAGGGTAGTCTGCCTGAAATGTCCCTTCACTCGAAGGGAGAGAAACGAAAGGAAAGGTTTATGAGTGTTTTGCTGACACGTATTCTGCCCCTGAGGGTTCTCTATGAAAGACTATATTCTACACGTACAGCCATTGAATATGAGCAGGTCTGGGGCAGATATCAAGCCACTTCGCGTGTGCTTAATAGTCTGGAGGAGATGAGGAAAAATACGCCTGGCCGTGCTGAGGTGGTAAGTGAAGTACACAAAGCTTACAGCGATTGGAATAAATCTGCAAGGGGGAGAATTGATGCTGTCGCAGAGCAGTTCCCGGAATTTGTCAGTTCCATGCAGCAGCGTCTCTCGGAACGTATGTTAATCCATGCTGAACGTGAAGCAATTGAGGAAAAGGAACGGAACGGAACACTTTCACATGGTGTTGCCGAAATCATTCTGGAAAAGCTCGCGGATGAAATTCATCGGTTAAGGGGAAGAGTGACCGGTAAGTTGAAGGTGGATCCATCCGAACTGCTCAACAAGGTTCATTTCTTTCGGAATGTACAGAAGGGTGATTTTGCAAAGATAGTGGAACGTCTGCGTTCACGTACAGTTCCGGCTGGCAATGACATAATACGCCAGGGAGAGGCAGGGAATTCCATGTACTTTATAGTGAGGGGTGTAGTCCGTATATCACTAGAGGATGCTGGTGAGGAGAGGGACCTGGCTACTATGATGGCAGGTGACTTCTTTGGTGAAATCGCGCTTCTGGAACACTGCACCAGAACGGCAACCTGTCGTGCCGTTACGCCATGCGCGCTTTATGAACTTACAAGGAAGGATTTTGAGATAATTATTGCAACTTACCCAAGCATATATGATGCTGTTCACAAAACCAGTCATGAGCGTGCTTCCAAACTGGATAAGGATAACGGTAAATCATGAGGTTCAGCGTTGGTAGTTGAATATGCTTGAATAAGCAAGTGTACTGATAAAAATATAAGGAAGATAGTGCGACTGATGCAGGGAGGTTGAAACGTATTTGTCTCTGATTGTTTATATCAAACTGCACTGAAAAGAAGTTTATGGCGGGGATTATCTCCAAGTTACTCGATTATAGAGTAGGGTTTTATTTGTGAGCAAGAGCCCCGCACATTATTTTTAAAAACAGTACTAAGACACTATATATCGTAGTACGTTATTAGATTATGCCCATATATAGTATAAACAGACCGTAAAAGTCAAGCATAAATTCCACTTTATTTTCTTCGCTTTTAACCTCAATGTTTATCAGTATTTATCGGTATCCAAATTAGTTATTCATAAATAGTAATACCCAAATCTTCAATCTTTTTGTTTACCAGATGTGCTTTCTGGCGGCCTCTGACTTCCGTATTTTTACCTGTACGCATTTACAGTTTTTTCGACGAGTTTTTGACGTGTGTGGTTAAATCCTTCTGTTTTTCCCCCCTTATGATTTATGAGCCTCTGCATGACCAATCTTTTATATTGCAAAACAACCACACTCATTTATAATATTCAAGTCAGTAGAGCTGTTACAAATCTTTTTTGCCGCATTCTAGTTATCTCCACAAAGCAGTAATAAATTTTGTAAAGGAGTGTGTGTTTTGTCTTCAAAAATAGTAACTCATGGCGGCGGGCCTCATATGGACGATCTGATTTCAGCCTGCATTGTGTTGGCTATGAACAACGATATAAAATGTATTGAGCGCCGGCCTGTAGAACCTGAAGAGATTTCAGATCCTGCAGTATGGGTGTTGGATCAGGGGGGTGTTCATGATCCTGGAAACAGGAATTTTGATCATCACCAGTTTCCTGCAGGTACAAAGAAATGTACATTAAGCCTCCTTGCCGACCATTTTGATCTCAAGAGTGATCTGGACGAAATGGTCTGGTTTAGAGCGCTTGTGCTTGATGATAGTCTTGGTGCGATTAAAACAGCTGGAGAGTTTGACTGCAGTGCTACTCTGCTCAAAGGTTTGATGAGGGGGCCGGTAAATGAATTCCTCTTAGCCAGATTTGAGCAGGCAAAGAAGCTCGACTCGAATGATGAACTGGTGAAGCTTCTATCTGCAATAGGCACTCACATCGTCACAGATATCAGAAGCAAGAAAGAGCGTCTTAAACTCATTCGGAAAAAAGCAGAATTTGCTGAGGTTAACGGTCTGAAAGTTCTTTTCTTCATGGAGGATGTACCTGATCCTAAATTGAGTATTTCCGCATATTTAAAAAAAACAGGTAAAAATGCAGCTGTTCTGGTAGTTAAAAATACTCGTGAAAGTGGATGGTCGCTCAGCAGGATTAGCGATCACCCACGGGTTGACTTCAGACGTATTAAAGGTATGAATGATGTGCTCTTCGTACATGCAAATGGTTTTGTTGCAAAAACCAGACGAATTGAGAAACCGGCAATCATTAGCCTTTTAGAGACTGCGATTGTATAATTTTCTTTCTTGAAAGCTTGTCGTCAGATATGGATCTTTTTTTTAAAAGTTTACAGACCGCAAAATTGGATAATGTATTTAATCCATGGTTTTGCCATGATGTGGAAAATGATATCGATTCAGATTCTCCGGCTATAAGGCTGTCTCAGCTTAAACAATACATGTTGGAAAGAAAAAACGCGAAGTATCTTCTGGTAGGGGAGGCCTTGGGGTATCAGGGTGGGCACTTCACCGGAATTGCGATGACGTCTGAACGCATCCTGCTGGGGAAAATGAGGCACAAATCGATTACTCCCGGTCACGTGTTCTCAGGGATTGAGCCACGGCGTACAAGCATGCCTTCTGTCAAAAAAGATGGTTTTACAGAACCCACCGCAACGATTGTATGGGAGCGATTAATAACGTCTGGATTCGATATGAGAGACTTTATTTTATGGAATGCGTTACCGTGGCATCCGTACAAACCGGAGAAAGGGATTCTGTCCAATAGAACTCCTTCTCAGAATGAATTTGAAAAAGGCAAGCCGGTAATGTTAGCATTACTTCAATCAGTAAATGTTTCAAAGGTAATTGCTGTTGGTGAAAAGTCGAGAATTCAGTTGGGGGAGATGGGTATTGATGCTTCAATGGTAAGGCACCCGGCTAATGGCGGTGCACCCAAATTTCGAGAGCAAATTATACAAGTGATTAAGAATAAGGGATAGGATCAGGGTTCTGATAATATAAAAAATGTAACAGTTTATTAAACTTTGGCAGGAGAAATACTATGGGTAATGATATACCAGAGGATGTCTTGGGTCCGGCTAACCTCAAAAAAGCGTATAAGACCTTCAGAAAGCGCCTCAGACTGACGCGGCTTGACGCTGAGTCAACATTGGGCAGCAGTGCTCTGAGTGGCGGCCGAAAGTCTGGTATTGTGGCCATTAGACCCCCTAATAATTTTCCTCAGGAGGTGTGGGACAAGCTCGTGGAAACGGGTAAGCTCCGTACTGAAGGAATGGGCCTCTACGAGTTGACCGAGGATCTTGATCCTCCAAAGAAGAAAGGGTCAAACGAGATCTATGACAAATGAGTGTCGAGGTGTTTGGGATTTAGAATTATGATTGGTGAAATGAGGGATTCAGGGTTTTGTGAAATCCGGCTTGGTTAAGCTTATATTCAATCGCGTACCAGTTTCAATTTTCTTAGGCATAATACTTGCTTTAAAATTAATCTTTCTTGTGTATAATAGCAAAGAATGTATAATCCAGAGAATATCGATTGTACGTATATGAAAACAGTTCCTGTATAACATTGAAAATCTTAATAAAGATATGGCTGATTCAAAGAGGCCAATATCAAAAACAATATAGACTTTAGAACGGTCGTGAACATCGTATTGTTATTTACAAGGCTTTTGGGGATTTTATTATGAAAAAAGACCACAATGATTTTCAAATACTTAAGACTGTAGAGGCAGACTCGTCAGTTTCTCAAAGAAAGCTCTCTTCTCAAATGGAGCTTAATGTAGCATCTGTGAACTTTGCCCTGAAGCGCTTAATTAAAAAGGGGTTTGTTACGAAGGAAGGTGAGAATCCAAGGCGCGTTAAGTATCATATCACTGCAGAAGGATTGAAGGAAAAGACACAGTTGGCATATAAGTTCTTTGATCGAAACATTCCTTATTATCATGAGGTTAGAAAAGACATAGAATCCCGGATTGTAAAAGCTACTGATGGTAAAGAAATCAGTTTAGCCATTTATGGTGCGAGTGAGCTTTCAGAGATAGCGTACATGGTGGTATCAAAAATGAGTTGGAACTTTCTTGGGTTCTATCTTGAGGATTCAAAAATCACGAAAGAAAAAATACTGGATTACAATTTTCAAAATCTTGACCAGCTCAATGGTGATCAAAAATTCCTGTTGCTGCTTGCAGATAAATGTTCATCAGATGTTTTGAACGATATGGGCAAAAAGAACATTGAGACGTTGGACTTAGTGGGTTGCAACATTTAATAGAATACCTGTAATTAGTTTGTCTTTACAGGGTCGCAAATGCATGACCTTTCATCTCTCCTAAATCATTCTTATATCACAAATTGCCTTTTTCATAGGATTCTTGGCAATAAATGTGTCTTCTGTATAATAACATCATAAAATTCCGGATATAGCGCAAATTATCAAACACCATATTGAGACATTAGAAAATGAAGTATTCATCGTATAAAATTGGAGTTTTGGAAATTGATGTTCAGCATGCCAACATTGATTATCTTCTTACGGAACTCGCAAGAGACGGGTTAGACAAAGAGGTTAGTAAAGAAAAGTTTGAACTCTTAAAAAATGGACTTGTTCATCATTTTGATTTCGAAGAGAAATGGTCACAAACAAATAATAAAAACTTTGACGTTGATCACCTGGAATCTCATAAAAAATTACTGGTAAAACTAAACGAACTGTACAATCAATTTACAAAAAGCGAATTGAGTATGTGCGAGGTTAGTTTAACTATGAAAATGGAGTTGTTGAAACATGTGCAAAATCACGATACGAGGCTAAATGCATAAACCGCTAAAAACAATTCCCTTTTGAATGAATGGTGTTTTTTCTTGCAGGACTATTGTCTCTTTCGTTTTTTTTCCGTATTATTAATCCTTCCGGTCTTATTTTTCCTTCTTTGAAATCTCTCTGATGATTTCGGCTCTACTTTATTTCCCACTTTTACTTGTTGGTTTAATTCCTTTTGGTCAGAGCCGAGAAGCCTTTTTAGCAGATCTGGTCTTTTGGCATCATTAAGTCTCTTTCTTATCCAATTCTGATTCTCTCTCTTGTACCAGAAAAAGAATCGATGCTGGTTGATTTTTTCCGTTTTTGATTTTGGTGTGTAGTACTGTTTTAAAGTATAAGGATGGTAACCGGAATAGTACATAACGGTAGCTACTGTCATAGGGGTGGGAGTAAAATCCTGTACGTGTTCTAATTTAAAACCAAGTTCTTTGGTTTCTATCGCGAGGTTTACCATGTCTTCTTCTTTGCAACCGGGATGACTGGATATGAAGTAGGGGACAAGTTGCTGATTAAGTCCAAACTTTCTGTCAATATCATCAAACTGTTTTTTAAATTCTTTAAAATGAGCAAATGATGGTTT
>JABGRF010000292.1 GCA_018648405.1 Candidatus Scalindua sp. | reverse complement strand
GGCGATCTCTTCCATAAATGCCTTGCTTTTCGTCTTACTTCCCACCCAAATCGTATAAAGACATGTTCTGCCTCCAAATTGGTTTTTCAGAGTCTTAACTTTCATGAGAGGGTCATCTTTCAGCTTTTCACCATCACTTATAACAATTACGGCATTCTTACCTTTAGTAGAACCTACAATTTCACTGGTCGCTCCAATGGCAAGCCCGGCAGGACTATGGCCCCCGGGAGTTATAATAGTTTGTAAAGCGTATTCCAGATCAGATGTGGAATATGCGGTAGGCCCGTATACGGCCTCTGTCAGTTTTCCCCTTGCTGCAAAACCGTAACCAAATCTCTGAAGGGTTCCCTGGATAACCATTTCAGGAATAGTGTTATTCATTCGACTGACAATATCTTTGGCAATCATAAACCGGGAATATCGTTCAGCAACCTCATCCTTGTAAATAGTACCCATAGATGATGATGAATCCAGTACTATAATAAAACTGTCAACCTTTTGCACATATCCCTCAGTTTGAAGTTCTTGAGACTGAACTTGAGAATGAAATTCATCCATTCTCATAAAGTCCAAACCCTTTAAGTCCAAACTTTTTAATTGAAAACAACCGGTTTGTAACGAAATAAATATCGCTAAACATGCAAATAGTGACAGTTTTCTTTTCATTGAGTATTCCCTTAAAAAGTTTATAGCCGAATTTTATATATGTGTGAAATAATATGGGTAATTATTTCTCCTGCAATCTGCCATGTCTGCGCATTGTAAATGTTTATACAAAAAGGTCAAGCCTGCTTTTATTCTCTTTGCTTATCTATAACTAAGGGCTTAAGAATTACATTTTATTTTCTAACTATGGATGGTATAAAGAAAGATTAAAAAAAGGAATGAAATAGTGTCAATATTTCTTTAAAAAACTAGAATGACATTTTTTTATATTAAATAAAAAGGAGATTAATTATGGAACCGGTAAATGTTTTTTTTGACGTAGAAACTGATGGAGAAGCTCTGGGACGGATAGTGTTTGAATTACACGCGGATGTTGTTCCAATTACAGTAGAAAACTTTAGAACCCTGTGTACAGGTGAAAAAGGTTATGGATACAAAGACAGTACATTCCACAGAATCATTCCCGACTTTATGATTCAGGGCGGTGATTTTACAAACCATAACGGAACAGGCGGCAAGTCAATCTACGGATCAAAATTTGATGATGAAAACTTCACACTCAAACATACCGAACCGGGACTTTTGTCAATGGCAAACGCTGGCCCCAACACAAACGGTTCACAATTTTTTATAACCACAGCAATTACACCCTGGCTTGACTCCAAACATGTTGTTTTTGGAAAGGTAACCGAGGGAATGGATATAGTTAAAAAGGTAGAGGCCCTGGGGTCACGAATGGGCGAACCGTCGAAACAGGTCAAAATTAGCGACTGTGGTGAACTAAAAGATTAAATAAGTGACTAATATTAGAGGAAAAGCTCCTTTAGGTTGCGTAACTTACGTGGAATTCACACGTGCCCATCGAGCTCTGAGAAACGCAGGCTACCCGCCTGAATGATGAAGTCGGGCAGGAAGCCTACGGCTACTACAATATAGAAAATATAATCACCCAATTTTGGTTAAAGCCTAAAGTTGACGATTAAATCACATGTGATGAGTTTTCTTTTGATTTGGTTTTCCACAAACGTTTTTTCAGGTTGCTTATGGCCGGAGCAGTTTTTTCACGCCACATCAGGGCAGAGGGTGTGACAACAAGCGTCAAAACAGTTGAAAAGCTGAGACCAAAAACAATAGCTGTTGAAAGCTGGACCCACCATTGCATTGAAGGTGCACCAAAACTGGTTTTACGCGATATAAAATCAATATTCAACTGAAGGACCATAGGCATCAGCCCTATAACCGTCGTAATCGTTGTCAGCAGGACTGGCCGGAGACGTTGCGCACCTGTGCGCAGGATAATTTCGCGAATATCCATAGTATCACCATATTGGTGACGCAGATGGTCAAACGTATCAATCAACACAATATTATTGTTCACGATAATTCCGGCCAGGGCAATTACACCAACGCCTGTCATAACAATGCCGAATGGTTGACCGGTTACCATCAAACCAATCATCACTCCGATGGTAGACATGATTACCGCCGTCAGGATTAAAAAGGCACTGTAGAAGCTGTTAAATTGTGTGACCAGAATTATTGCCATCATAAATAACGCAACAATAAAAGCTTTTGTCAGAAAAGATTGTGAATTGCGCTGATCTTCGTCCTGCCCTTTAAATGTAATTTTCACTTCCGGATCGAGTTTATCTAGATTATTGCTCAACCATTCTTTTATCTGTTCGACCTTTGTATTAATGTTTATTCCAGGTGGTAAATCGGCTTTTACAGTCACAATTCTTCTTTGATCAGAGCGATAGATCACACCTACGGCAGGCTGCGCGGAACGATTAACAAAACTGCTGATCGGAATTGATCCTCCAGCACCTTCAATACGAACGTTGTCCAGTTGGTCCAGTGTTCGCTGTCTTGTACCGTGACGAATTACAATGTCGATTTCATCATCACTGTCATCAGGCCGGTATTCAGCGACTTTTAGACCGTTTGTTACCATGCGGATATAATTACCTATGGTAGTTATATCCATCCCGAATTTTGAAGCCTGTGCCCTGTCAACCTCCAGCTCCCATTCTATTCCGGGAAGAGGTCGTGTATCTTCAATATCCCGGAAACCACCCAACTCTTCCAAGATGTTCAAGATTTGTATTGTTGCCGGTTCCAGCTTCTCCGGAAAGCGAGAGGCGATTTGAATCTCTACGGCTTTACCGGCAGCAGGGCCTTCCTCCTGTTTACGGGTTTCGATAAAAATGCCAGCCAGACGTCCCGCTCTTTCTCTAATTTCATTTAAAATTTCACTTGCCGGTTTGCGTGTATCCCAATCGGTAAACGCAATCTGAATTTGTCCAATTGCGTCCTCTGGAAGATCTGTTCCCTTCTGTTTTGCTGTTCCAATTCGTGAATACATGGTTTTAATACCGTCAACTTCAAGGATCAGATCTTCCACTTCCTTAACCAATGTATCCTGTTCGTAAATAGAAAGATTGCCCCTGGCGTGAATCAGTACTGACGCAAACTCCGGCTCAATAGTCGGGAAAAACTCGACGCCTCTTCCGAATTTCATGTAAGTAGACTGAACACCAATCAGCAACGCCAGAGCCAGAAGAAGGACCCGTCCGGGATGTTTCAGCGCAACTTCTAGTACGGCAAGGTACCATCCGGTGAAACCGGTAATTGTTTTGAGGTCACCATCTTCCGAAGCGGTTAACATTTGCATCATCTTCGGGTCACCGGCTGCTCCGGGCTTTCCATACAAAGCACCCAGTGTCGGGACAAAGATAAGCGCCATAAGCATGGATGAGGCCAGGACCGCGATCAGAGTGATTGGCATATATTTCATAAACTCACCAACCGTATCCGGCCAGAACAGAAGCGGCGCAAATGCTGCCAATGTCGTTGCAGTTGAAGATATGATCGGCCAGGCCATACGCCTTGCCGCTTCGCCGTAAGCCTTATCTCGTGGAATTCCTTCTGACAATTTTCGGTCCGCATATTCTGTGACAACAATGGCACCATCTACCAACATGCCAATTGAAAGAGTGAGGGTAAAAAGCACAACGATGTTGACCGTCAGACCCATCGTATAGATAACGAAAATACCGGTCAAAAATGAGCCGGGAATAGCAATTCCCACCAACGTTGCAGTACGGACACCAAGCGCAAAGACGACTACTATCATCACCAGAATAATGGCACTAATCACATTGTTTTGTAAATCAAGTAACATTGTCTTGATTGTATCTGACTCGTCCTGTGTAAAAGTGACTTCAACGCCCTGAGGCCAGAATTCACTCTCCTCCGCGACTATCTTTCGTACCGCTTTTACCGTATCAATAATGTTCTCGCCCGAACGCTTAACTACCTCGATCGCTATCGCCCGCTCACCGCGCAGACGTGCAATACTATCAGGATCTTTGAAAGTTCGACGAATTTCCGCAATATCACCTACCTTGACGACAGAATCTTCATTCACACGCAACGGCATATTCATGACGTCGTAGACAGTCTCGAAAAGGCCAGGCACTTTGATTGCAAAACGTCCGGACCCGGTATCCAGATTACCCGCGGCAACAAGACGATTGGATACTTTAAATAAATTCAGGATGTCGTTGCCATTTAATGCATAGCTCTCAAGCAACTCAGGGTTTACGAGGATTTCAACAAGCTCCTCTCTGTCGCCTGCAATATTCACATCCAGCACAGAGGAAATTGTCTCTATCCTATCCTGTAAATTTTGTGCTAATTTCAACAATGTACGTTCCGGCATATTGCCAGAAAGCGTAACAACGAGAACCGGGAACAGGCTAAAATTTACCTCTGTAACGCTCGGTTCTTCTACATCATCCGGCAATTCAGGCCTGGCTTGGTCCACTGCTTTCTGTACGTCATCCAGGGCAATATCCTTGTTAAACCCTGCCTGAAATTCCAGCAGAACAAACCCTCCTCCCTGATAGGCAGTGGATTTCATCTCCTTTACACCTTCAATAGTCGCCAGTTCCTGCTCCATTGGACGCAGCAACAACCGCTCTGAATCGTCAGGAGATATCCCTTCCAGTGATATTGAGACATAGATTTGTGGAATATCAATATCCGGTGAAGACTCTTTCGCAATATTGATATAAGCATACGTGCCGGCAATAAGCAGCAAAATCAGTATCGAAAGGACTGTCCGACTGTGATGAATAGCGGCACGAATCATAACAGGCCATCTCCGTCCGTCGCTACCGGCTGGACAGTCTGGCCGTGGGATACGAAATCCTGTCCCACCGTAATTAACTTTACGTTATCCGGGAGCCCGAGAATCCACATATAGTCAGAAGTGTCCGACAATATTGTTATCGGAACAAATTGCACTTTATTCTGAGCATCCACAATCTTTACTCCAATCTGACCGATATCGTTCAGAGACAGAACAGAGGGTGAAATTTTGTGTGCCTTTTTCTCCTCTACCGAAATTCTGACTTTTGCCGTCAGGCCGTCCTTAATTGAATAATCAGGATTGGGAGTTGAAATCTCGACACGAAATGTCCGTGTCGCTTGATATGCAACAGGGGCAATATAACTCACTTTGCCCATGATAGTATCACCGTTATAAAATTCCGCTGAAGCATCATGCCCCAACCTGATGCTGGAGATATTGCGCTCTGAGACAAATACTACCAGTTCAATCGGGTCCATATCAACAATCGTAAACATCGTGTCTCCAACCGAAACATAATCACCTACTTCAACCATCTGGTCGTAAATTAAGCCATTAAACGGTACTTTTATTTTTGTATTTTCATGCTCAATTACTGCCTTTGTCAATAGAGCACGTGCTGTTTCCAAATCAGCAAGTGACCGGGTTAATGTAACCTTTGAATTAAATCCTTCATTTTCCAGTGACATGGCCGCATCATATTCAATTTGCCTTTGCGCAAATCGCTGCTTTGCTTCTATCACTTTGGCTTCGCGGTCACTTAATTCAATTCTCGCAAGAACTTCATGTTCGTCGACACGAGTTCCTTTTTCTTTCATAAGTACCTGGATCTGTCCTCTGGTTTTGGCCTTGATTTCAACGGAACGTGATGCTTTTGTACGCCCTGTTACAACGATATCATTTGCATATGACTGTGCTACGATATCCCTGACACGAACTTCTGCCACTTTTGTGGTCGAAGCGGTACCCACCTCTGGTTCTTTGCCATTCTCTCCGGATCCTGAGGAAAAAATACCGGACAAAATCCAAACCAATACTACTACAGATATACCAACCGCTATATATTTTGAAGACTTCATATTTCTGAATTCTTAAACATTATTCGTGTTGTAACACCCACGATAGAATAAGCACTTATATCAAAGCAGAATTATTGCAAGCATCTACTAATAGTGTCTAGTACATTTTAGAGAAAACAACGCGACCTTGCAAGTGCGGCTTTATCACTAACTTCATAAATTGTTATTTATCAGGTAAATGAAATGTTTGTATGCAACCAATGAAGTGGAACCTGCTCGCTAAAAATTTTTCGGGTAAAACTATTTCCATTATGTCTTAGTTCAATAACATTGCTATCAAAATCCGGGTGAAAATGGTAGTTCTCGGACAATGCCTTGAGCATAAACCCTTGCCCGGCTATGAAAAGGTAAGTATAATTTCTTTGTGAAAAATATACTTAAGCTTATTCATAAAGACAAAAAGTATAAACAGATAGCAGATAGCCTGATATCTGGAGAGGATTGCCATGTCCAAGGATTGTGGGGATCTTCGGCTGCTTTTCTTATAGCCGGACTGGCAAGTGACAATAACATTGCCAGAAAAGGGGAAATACTCTTCGTAACCCCAGGCATTGAGGAGGCAGAAGAGGTCTTTGAGGATATAAATGTTTTTCTTCATGAAAGCCCTCTCTTTTTCCCTGTCTCAGAGGATGCAATCTCTGTTGAATCATTACCTGACACCAACACCTATGTACAGCAAATTAATGTCTTGTATAAGCTGTTATCAGGTAATTGCGAAGCTACATGCAGGATTATCATAGCCCCGATCCAATCACTCCTGCAACATGTCCCGCCACCGGAAGCAATAGAGAAAAATATACTCACAATCAAGATCGGACAGGAATGCGAACAGGAGTTTATCGTAGAGTGGTTGATAAAAGGTGGTTTTGAGCGAGCAGATATAGTTGAACTACCCGGAGAGTTCAGTCTGAGAGGAGGAATTATAGATATCTTTCCATTTTCTTCCCTGAAGGAGCACGAACAGGGTAATGATGTTCCGGCAGACAATAGAGCAAGTGAAATGCCTTATCGCATTGAGTTCTTTGGAGATGAAATTGACTCTATCCGCATTTTTAACACGGAGACACAATTGTCTGCAAAGAAGGTTAATGAGTGCAAAGTACTTGGCGTACAGACTGAAC
>JABGRF010000376.1:5807-7158 GCA_018648405.1 Candidatus Scalindua sp. | reverse complement strand
GGAAAAAGAGATGAATGCCACATATATGAAGTGAATCAGGTTTTTGATAATGCTGTTGAATATGACGAATCAACAGAAAGTGATGTTAAGAAAATTATTGCATATAAAAAAAGTTATAATCTCTATATTAAACTGAGTAAGTATTTTGAGAACCGTAAAGGAGTGAATGTAGATGAAGATGCTTTGGAAGCTATTTCTGCATCTTCTATGATCCCTGCTAAAATAGCAGGAGGGCATGGTATGGGATACGAAAAAGATACGCTATGTGGGAATATCGCAAATTGCAAGCGCTCATTAAAGAATGCCAGGAAGTGTGTCTCTTTTCTTGAAATAGTAAGGGCAAAATCAACATGTTCTGGTAAGGCCATCAATATACTGATAAGCGAAGCAGTAAATGTTGAACGTGAAGTACTCAAACGGATCGAATACTTGCGCTCAAGGGTATGGTGGCGTTAAAACGTAAGCCTGTTCTTTGTTTGGTTTAGTCTATTTGATATATAGCCGGTATCTTTTCTTATAATCCTTTAAATGTATTTCCAGGGAGTCCATGTTTTCCCTTCTTGACAACTTTCGTTATAGATGATTTAATTGCTCTTGTTTCAAATACACTAAAGAAAATAAACTAGTAGGTGCCCTTATTCTATTGGGAAGTGTTACGATAAATGAGAAGGATGTAGCAGGGTTCTCGTACACTCGCACAGTATAGGAGGTACATATTTTACATAAAAACTAAAAAAAGGGCAAAGGTGTGAACTATGAAAAGGATATCTTGTTTTTTATTGTTTTTTCTCTTGTTGTCTCATGTTGTCGTTGCAGATGTCGAAACTGAAGCCGAGAAAATATTAAAGAAATCTGTTGGTAAGGTGTTTACGGCAATGTTAGATAAAGAGATGACACTGGACCAGAAGAAAAGCAAGGTAATTAAGATTACCAATAAAGTTTTTGGTTTTTCCTTAATGGCTAAATTGTCTATAGGTAAAGCACATTGGTCTAAATTCAATGCTAAACAGAGGGCAGAGTTTACAACCTTCTTTACTGAGCAGTTTCAGAGTTTCTATATAGACAAATTGGATCTGTTCAGCGACGAGAAAGTCATCTTCAAGCCTGCTACTGTAGTGAAGAAAAAGAAAGTGCAGGTACCAACAGTTTTGCTTTCAAAGGGTAAGGAGTATTCAATATTATACAAAATGTCCAACACTAGAGCAGGGTGGAAGATTTACGATATTGCCATTGAAGGTGTCAGTCTGGTCCATACATACCGGTCTCAGTACAACCATATCCTCAAAAGCGGCAAGATTGAAGATTTGCTGGTAAAAATGAGAGAGAAAAATAAGGAAAATAAGGAAAATAA
>JABGRF010000376.1:0-5707 GCA_018648405.1 Candidatus Scalindua sp. | reverse complement strand
AGATACGTTTTAAACAGACCAGTTATTGTCATTATTGTGTTGCTGGGATTGTTTACGTATCTTGGGATTCAGGCAAAGGATTTCAGGCTTGATGCATCTGCAGATTCTTTGATACTCGAAAATGATCAAGATTATAAATATTTCCGTAAAATAAACAAAACATACGGCACCGCTAGATACTTGTTGATGACTTACAAGCCCAAAGGAGATCTTTTTTCTTCTGAGACACTTAGTAAACTTGGTTCATTGCGGGATGAATTAAGGGATATAAAGCGTGTTTCCACCGTTCTTACCATCCTCGATGTTCCACTTCTCAGGAATCCGCCTGTACCCATCAAAGAGTTGATGGGAAATATCAAGAATCTTGAGGATCCGGCTGTTGATTTGCAACTTGCCCGGACAGAGCTAAGTAAAAGCCCGATTTATCAGGAGCTTCTAATCAGTCAGGATATGAAGATGACTTCGCTTATCATCAATCTTGCTGATGATGAGGAATTTGAAATAATCATTTCCAGACGGAGTGAGCTGAAGCAAAAAAAGGCCGACAATACCATCACACCTCTTGAACTCACTGAACTTGAGCAGCTTAAACATACGTATAGAGAATGCAAAGTTCGTATGGATAAAGAAAAGCATAGCGATATAGCTGATGTTCGTAGAATAATGGATGGCTATAGACAAGATGCTGAGATGTTTCTCGGTGGAGTATCGATGATTACCGACGATATGATCACGTTCATCAGAAGTGATATCAAAATCTTCGGGATTGGTATTATCATCTTTCTTCTTATAGCTCTTGGTGTCATTTTTAAGAAAGTACGTTGGGTGATTTTACCAATACTCTGTTGTGCGCTCTCCGTACTTTCAATGATAGGTTTGCTTGGATTATTTGGGTGGGAGGTTACGGTTATATCCTCAAACTTTATCTCTCTGCAGCTTATTATCACCATGGCGTTGACTATTCATCTGATTGTAAGGTACAGAGAACTATTGGTGGAACACCCTGAATGGTCCGAGCAGGAGCTTGTTAAGGAGACAGTAGTCTCAAAATTTATACCCTGCCTTTATACTACATTGACAACAGTTGCTGGCTTCGGTTCTTTGCTGATTTGTGATATTTTGCCTGTTATTACCTTTGGTTGGATGATGTGTGTTGGACTTGTTGTCTCTCTTATAGTTACGTTCTTACTCTTTCCCGCAATACTTCTTCTGCTTCCGGCAGGTAAATTAGGAAAGCATAAAGAGTTTGGCGGTGTATTCATTCACTTCCTGGCAAATGTGACTCAGGGTTATCCAAAAACAGTATTTATTTCAACTGGCATAGTGATTGTTCTCGTAGTTGTCGGTATATCAAGGCTCGCTGTAGAAAACAGCTTTATCGACTATTTCAGGGAGTCAACCGAAATTTATCAGGGCATGAAGGTTATTGATCAGGAGATGGGAGGAACAACACCTCTAGATATTCTTGTGACTTTCCCGGAGACAAAAGATACCGCATTATTAAATAATGAAGATATCTTTACAGAGTCTGATGAAGATTTTGATGACGAATTTAGTGAGTTTGACGAGTTTGATGAGGTAGATAATTCAGACCAATATTGGTTCACTTCTGACAAGATGGCCCAAATTATGAGGGTTCATGATTATCTTGATGGCTTACCTGAAATCGGTAAGGTTTTATCTCTCGGGACGATGTTGAAGCTTGCTGAGGAATTTACTGGTGGAGTGCCTCTTGATAATTTCCAGCTTGCCCTTCTTTATACTCAATTGCCTGATAAGTTTAAAGATATGGTTCTCACTCCTTATATATCAATTCCGGATAATCAGGCCCGCCTGACTGTACGGATAAAAGATTCTTTGAAGGGATTAAAAAGGGACAACTTACTCAAAAAAATAACGTCCGATTTGGGGATTAAACTTGGTTTGCAAGAGCAGAGATATCACCTGTCCGGTATCATGGTTCTTTATAACAATATGCTCCAGAGCCTTTTCCGTTCTCAGATCTTAACCTTGGGATTTGTTGTGGCTGCATTAATGGTCATGTTCCTGGTGTTGTTTCGTTCAATAAAGATAGCCCTGATCGCAATTATTCCAAATGTTCTACCTGCTGTCACCGTACTCGGTGTGATGGGGTTGGCAGGCCTGCCACTAGATATGATGACGATTACCATAGCGGCGATAAGTATGGGTATTGCCGTTGATGACACTATTCATTATATTCACAGATTCAAGGAGGAGTATGAAGTTGATCAGAATTATATTAATTCAATGCACCGCTGTCATAGAAGCATAGGAAATGCGATGTACTATACTACGCTTACGATTATTGCGGGCTTTTCTATCCTTGCCCTTTCAAATTTTATTCCTACTATTCTTTTTGGTTTCCTGACCGGGCTTGCGATGCTGATAGCACTTGTATTAGATTTAACATTGCTTCCTCGACTGATATTTTTGATAAAACCATTTGGAAAATAGGTATGTGCTATTGCAAGAGGCCTGGATAATTTGTCCGGGCGTATGCGCATATATTTCGCTACGATTGGTTGGTATTAATATAGCTTCGCAATAATTACGTTTTCTCCTATAGTCAAGTGCTCAGATTTATTTGTTGCATTCAGTTGATTTGTGTGATAAGGTCCTGCCATATAATAGCTTAAGAACTCGTTAAGTTTTTTGTATGCGAAAGTGAAATATTGGTATTATTATTGCTAAATCAATAGTGACACTTTAAGTAGGCTTGGTCAAAAATAATTGTAGCCAACCTAGAAATATCTTGCTAGAATCCTCCCGAGCTGGAGTTAAGTAGGTAGTCAAAAAGGAAGTGTTTGCAAAATTATAAATAAGAGAATTTTTTTTTAAATATTAGCTATAAAAACAGGAGTTAACTGATGAGGAAACTAGTTTTATTGATGTGTTGTTTTGTTTTGACAATGTACACGTTTAATATCTCCTTATTTGCAGAAGATACGACTGCATCAAGGGAACAACCTTCTATTAACGAACAGCCGGTTGTAAGCGAGGCCGGTGACGAAAACCCTGTTGTAGACACTAGTGAAACCGATGAGTTTGATGATGACTATGAGGATATAGATTATGTAGATGTCTCAATGGATACAACTTTTGTTAAAGACTCCTTACCGTCTTACAATAGAGCGGTGTTTACCTTTAACGATAAATTATACTATTACTTTTTCAGGCCTTTATCAAAAGGTTACAAGACTGTTGTGCCTGAGGTGGCACGATTAGGTGTCAGGAATTTCTTTACAAATGTAAGGATGCCAGGTCGTTTTTTCAACTGCATCTTTCAAGGTAAATTTAAGGGTGCCGGTACGGAATTAACGCGCCTTATTATTAATTCCACCATAGGCGGAGCTGGATTTACAGATCCGGCAAAAAAATACTTTCATCTGGATATACAAGATGAAGACTTTGGACAGACCCTTGGGCATTATGATGTGGGAGCAGGATCATTTCTTGAATTACCTTTGATGGGCCCATCAAACTTGCGAGACGCTTTTGGGCTTTTAGTAGATACAGTGCTTGATCCGGTAACGCTTCTGACTTTCGTCAGCCCATACGCAACTATAGGGACTAAGGGCTACATTGCTATCAATGATATTTCCATTGACAAAGGTGATACTTATGAGGGTTTGGTGGAACAGGCTATAGATCCTTACATAGCGATTCAGGATGCATATACACAGAATCGAGCAAAGAAGATAAAAGAGTAATCAGGTTTCAGTTTCTTCTAGAGATTCTGCTACCATGACTATTTTCTTCCTTCTGTTTACTAGATAAATAAACAGGAAGGTTATGCCTGCGATTAAGGACCCAAGTATTGTCACTCTCCTTTCTACAGTATTAACAGCATTGAAAGCCTCTTCTTCGTCAATTTCAACTAGCAGTGCCCAATTGACAAATTTAAGATCTAACGGTGTATACGCACTTAATACCGGGACCCTACGATAATCTTTTATTATTTTCTGGCCTGCTATGCCGTCTAACGCCTCTCTGGTTGCAATTGTGTCTACCTCTTTTTGAAGAATGGTCGGTTCTTCAGAAAACCTGGAATTTGACCTCATATAGCTGTCGTCACCTACAAGATACATTTCTCCAGTCTCTCCCAGACCTTCTCTTTTGGTCATTATAGCATCTAAATGAGAGAATGGGATCTCGATTACCAATACGCCCAGCAGCATTTGTCCGTCGTATACAGGCGCTGAGAAGTAAGAAGTAAACTCCCCTAACTCCTCCTGCCAGGTATAGTCCTCAAACGCTATTCCGTCTAAGCCGTTTGCGTAGACCTGACCGATACTGAATTGTTTATATGTGCCTGTCAGTAGATTAGTTCCTGTAAACTCTTCTCTAATCGCGGAATACATTACATCTCCATCACTATCGATAAAATACAAGTTTACGTAACCATAGTCAGTTAAATAATATTCCATCAAAGGTTGATAAAGCTCAGATATTTTAATATATTGATCACCTTGCAGTCCTGAAGAGTGAAACGCTTTTGATAGCCTGGAAAATGCCTGTCCGATTACGGGATTCCTGGAGAGGACATTTATATCTCCAAATCTCTCCTGGAAATAGTTCTCTATCTGATGTTTTAACAACCCTCTGACAGTGACTAAGTGATTAAAAGCGGCAGATTTAACTGCAGTTTTGAGAAATTTGTAACTTACTAGTGGGAGGGTGATTAGGAATATAGAAAAAGCAACTCCAATTGTAAGTAAAATCTTTTTAGTACTCATTAAATATCATTCAGATCGTAAAATAGTAAGATTGGCCTTGTGCCAAAACATAAATAAAACACCAACGAATATAACATTGAGAATGGGATTTCTCCAATAAAAAATTAAAATTGGATAGCCCTTAACCCTTTAACAATTTTTTCTGGGAAAACGTGTATTACGGGGTGAAATGGTATAGGCCAATAGAATTATTACTGATATTTAATACTTTTAACAATTTGCTTGCTCAAATTATTTAACATTAATAGAATGGTCGGTACGTAAGCTTTCCTGAATGATCAGGAGATAATATGATGGAAAATATGAAATCTCTTAATTGAGGTATGAGATAAATTTTACAACCTGCCCTGACGGGCTATTAGGAGCTAATTTACGATGAAGGTTTTGGTGATTGGAAGTGGTGGAAGGGAGCATAGCCTTGTCTGGAAGATAGCACAGTCTCCGTTGGTTAGTAAGATATTTTGTGCGCCCGGAAATCCGGGTATTTCAGAACTTGCCGAATGTATTAATATAGCTGCAGACCAAACCGATCAGCTCTGTAAATTTGCTGTTAAAGAGAATATAGATCTTACGGTTGTGGGGCCTGAAGCACCTTTAGTAGATGGGATTGTGGATATGTTCAATAAACACGAATTGAAGGTTTTTGGGCCTGACAAGAAAGCAGCAATTTTAGAAGATAGTAAGGTGTTTTCAAAGTGTCTTTTAAAGAAACACGGCATACCAACTGCGGATTTTAAGTGTTTCGATGATTACCAACAGGCCAGGCGTTATATTCTGTCTAAAGAGGCCCCAATAGTAGTAAAGGCGGATGGGCTGAGTAAGGGCAAGGGAGTGTTTGTCTGTAAAACTAATGATGAGGCACTTCATGCATTAGACTCTATAATGAAGGATAAAGTGTTTGGTAATGCGGGGAATCAGGTAGTGATAGAAGAGTGTCTGATAGGCGAAGA
>JABGRF010000291.1 GCA_018648405.1 Candidatus Scalindua sp. | reverse complement strand
TTATGGAAGACGTAATCTACTGTTTCATTTTTGCCCTCATAAAACAGATTATCTTTGTCAATGAAAACATCTTCTATAATCTTGTTAGCGAGTACTTTACTTGCGATAGTTTCGAGTTGATCAGTCGTGATCTTGCCGGCTAACAGAAACCTTTTTGCAGTCTTTACCGATCTCGCAATAAGGCCTAAATCTTTAATCCCCTTGACCACCGTAGAATCCACCGGATCCATTACACCACGTTTACGAGTCACCTCAATCGTATGAACATTATTACCCTGCCATTTGGTGCCATACTTGATTTTCCCTGCCTGTTCACCATCAGGTTGATTTGGTGGCCCATCAATGCAGATATAATCCTGAGTCAGTCCGTCTATTAACAGTTCACTGCAGATCCTCTCAATGTCCTCGCCGGACAGGTCTCCTTCTACCAGGTACACCTGTACCATGCGGATCTCATCTACAGAGGTAATCCCTACATGTTCAACCTCTGAAGCTATCTCATTTCCGATGGAATCGGTAAAATGTTCTTTAGTAAAGACCTCTATTCTTATTTCCATTTTTTCTTATCACGTACAGTCTTTGCCTTTGTCAACCGGCCTAAAAGCTTTTTATCGTTTCCCTTCTCCAGGTCATTTATCGTACCCTCTACCTCTTTAGAAAAACATTTCAGTGCCTTAATTATTTCCTGCTTATTCTGCTTGCTTATACTTAACCATAGATCAGGGTCCCCTGAGGCTATCCTTGTAGTATCTCTCAATCCGCTTGCTGCGAACTTCCAATGTTTCTCATCAATAACACCGGCAAGACTGGATGCAACGAAATGTGGTAGATGGCTGACGAGTGCCAGTATCTCATCATGTTTGGAAGGGGTCATAATACTTATTCTGGCGCCCAAAGCTTTCCACATATTTGACAGCCTTGTTATATCCTTTTTTGGATTAAGGTCTGTTGGTGTGAGCACACATACACTTCCTTCGAAAAGGTCTGATCTGGCAGAGTCTATACCTCTCTGCTCTGAACCTGCAAGAGGATGTGCACCAATAAAACTTGACCTCCCCTCACCACTCTTACTCTTCATCTCTTTGGTTACCTGAGAAACAATATAATCCTTGGTGCTTCCAACATCAGTAAGAATTGCCGATTCTTTCATCAGGGGGATTATTTTCTTTGCATAGTCAGGTATGAGGTTTACAGAGGTTGCTAATATTATAATATCAGCTTGTTTTGCTGCTTTTTCAATACTGGTTGTGCCTTCATCTATAGCTTTTATCTTAAGTGCCTTATTTATAGATACTTTACGATGTCCAATACCTATAATTGAAGTTGCCAGACCACTCTCTTTCAAACCAAGTCCAATCGAACCGCCTATCAAACCAGTCCCAACTATGGCAACAACCCCAAAATTCATTCGTTATGTTTTTCCAAAAAAAGCTTAAATTAGTTATACAAATCAAGGGTGAATTTTACAGGGCGATGTTAACCTTGCAAGAGAATTTTGTCAATTTTAATTAGTCTATATTCCCTTGATTTGCATAAAAAAACTGCTAAAATCGATAGAGTTTACATCAACAGCTCAAATCAATGGAACTTTATAGCTTTTAAGGTGGAACTTGTTATGCCCAAAGGTGCAAAAACTAAAGCTGCAAAATCAGCAGAAGACACTATTCTTGAATTAGAACAACGTATTCAAGAATTAAAAGATGATACGCAACAAAAGGATGCATCTGCTCAAATTGAGAAACTGGAAAAAGAGAGAACTGGTCTCCAGAAAGAGATGTATTCCAATCTTACCCCATACGAAATAGTAAAAGTAGCACGTCATAACCTTAGACCTCCCTTTTCTGATCATCTGGCAGGAATGGTTGACGATTTCATAGAACTGCACGGAGATCGTAATTTCGGGGACGACACTGCAATAATCGCAGGTTTCGGTACTATTGGCGGGAAAAAAGTGCTGATCATTGGTCAACATAAAGGAAAAACAACAAAAGAGAGAATTGCAAACAACTTCGGAATGCCCAATCCGGAAGGATATAGAAAAGCATTACAGAAAATGAAACTGGCAGAGAAATTTAAATTGCCGATAGTTACAATAATTGATACACCGGGAGCGAATCCGGATATAGGGGCTGAGGAGCGAGGACAGGCTCATGCAATAGCTATAAACATCGCTGAAATGAGTAAGCTCAGAACCCCAATAATCTGTATTGTTATTGGAGAAGGCGGAAGCGGAGGCGCGCTGGGAATCGGCGTGGGTGACAAATTCGCAATCCTTGAATTTGCATATTGCTCTGTTATCTCACCTGAAGGCTGTGCGGCTATCTTGTGGAAAAGTAAAGATCATACAGAAACTGCTGCAAACGCTCTGCATTTGACGGCAAAGGAGTTACTCAAACTGAAGATTGTTGACGAAATCATTCCGGAACCAATAGGTGCTGCTCATAACAATCCAAAGGAGATGACCAGAATATTAAAGGAAAAAATAGTTAAATACATTGACGAACTCCAGGCCGTGCCTATAGATAAATTGATCGAGAAAAGATATCAAAAATATAGGAAAATTGGTAGTTTTATAGGTGGAGAATAGCCGCAGTCCAAGTTGAAGTACCTAAAGCTAAAAGAATCTTTATTGAGAAAACTTACTACAATAATCTTAATCCTTCTGATTACCAGTCCGGTATTTGGTTTCGGGAAGGAAGCACCAGACCAGGTACTGACGAAGTACCTGAAATCACTCTATTCAAATAATCTGAAAAAAACATACAGTTGTCTTTCAAAGGCAGACAAGAGCACTATTAGCAGGATTGAATTCATAAAGCAGAACAGTCTTTCCGATTCCTTTACTATAGAGATAGCAAAAACTGTATCTTCACTGCGCAAGTACAAAATAAACGATACAATAATAGATAAAGACAAAGCAACCGTCGATATTACCGTATCTTCCCCGGATATGTCCAAAGTCATGGGAGAAATATTCGGACCATTTCACGGTCCAAAGAGCATGGAAAACCCACAGGAAGCAGCAAGATATATGCTGAAGCAGTACCTGAAAAAGGGCAACGTACCAATGGTTGATGAGAGAGGAACTTTTACACTGGTAAACGAAGAAGGCAGGTGGAAAGTTCTCTTAAACCAGACACAAAAGTAGGTTAGATTTAAATTGATTAAATAAGAAAAGGATACCATTATGAGAGAACTGTTATTTGATATGGCAAAAAGAGTTGGCTTCAATCTTGAGCAGCTGCAGAAAAGCTTCGAAGAGTGGTTCAAGGGTAAGTTCCAAACACTGACTTCTATCAAAGAATCTTATGAGGAAACCAGTTCATGTACATACGAACACCAATACACACAGTTTGGTAAAGAGAGGGAGTATCTGATTGATTTACATAAAGCAATCCTTGAGAAAGAGTATGACGAAACAGAAGACCCAAGGATTCTCATGCAAAATATCTTTAACGATTACGACGAACTGCTCCGCAAATATCGCGGAATAATACCTCTGGACTATTCAACAGATATTATCCCGGACAAAGCACATGCTGACGAAGGAAGTGAAGTCGAAACAGAAATCCTGCACTTCTTCCCATCAAATTGCAAAAGAGAGCAAATCGTAGAACACACTGCAGAGATCATTAAACACGTTCAAGAAGACGCTCTTTCTGATACACCAATTTGGGTGAAGGTCATCCAACACAAAAGTCAGAAATAGATTTAAAACCTGAAATTTACGATTAAAAAGAAAACCGGAAATATGTCCTCCCTTTCACTTTAGTTCGCTTTGAACTTTCGCTCACTTTAGTCACAATTAATCGAACATAAAATATGCCTGCATCCAAGACCCTTAATCTGGCGATACTCATTTCCGGAAGCGGAACAACTCTCCAGAACATTATTGACAGAATAAACGACAACGACCTTAATGCCAGAATACAGGTTGTCGTATGCAACTCTCCTGATGCCTATGGCATAAAAAGGGCAGAAAAAAATAGTATACCCACTGCCATAGTACAACGCAAAGATCATAACCAATCAGAAACTTTCAGTAACGCAATAATAGAAGAGATTGAAAAGCATTCAGTAGACCTGATAATACTTGCCGGTTTTCTTCATCTTTTCAAAATTCCGGAAACATATGCGGGCAAGGTGATGAACATTCATCCCGGTCTGATTCCCTCTTTCTGTGGAAAAGGATACTATGGCCACCATGTCCACAAAGCCGCGATTGAGAGCGGTGTCAAAATATCAGGCTGTACTGTCCATTTCGTTGACAACGAATATGATCGCGGGCCTATAATTATCCAGAGAACAGTTCACGTCAACGCCGATGACACTCCGGACACACTTGCACAGAAGGTTTTTAAGGAAGAGTGCATAGCATACCCGGAAGCAATACGTCTCTTTGCAGAAGGAAGATTAAAAATCGATGGAAGAAAGGTCATGATTTCAGAGTCCGTGAAAGAGTAATTAACTATGAAAATCTGGCTTTTAACAAGCACAAAGCAGTTTACACAGCTACATATCACAAAGCTTCTGATCATTTCAATAGTATGTCTGTCTATAGTACAGAAATCCACTCCCTCCTCTGCTGTCTCTATTTTGAGAGTTGAACCATCCGTAATCGAACTCCAGAATCAGGCCTTTTATAATTTAAGGCGAGGAAGATTTGTTGAGGTATTTAAGAATTGTGAAGAGCTGCTGACAATCAACAAAAAGAGTATTCTCGCATTCGAACTACTACAAGTATCATATGCTGCGATCGGGAGCTTTGACAGAGCACAGGAATTGATCGATTCTTTAAAAGAGGCTTCCGGCAATTTATCGCTTGCACATCTATCCAAAGGGATAATATTACTCTCTCAACAAAAGTATGATCTGGCAATTGAAGAGTGCCAGACAGCTATATCCATTGACAAAGAGAACCCTCTTGCACTCTATTACCTCGGAAAGATACACACAGAGAAAAAAGAGTTTGAAAAAGCGGACGAATATCTCAGAAAAGCTGTTGAGAGTGAACCGGATCTCGCTTTGGCATATACCGGTCTTGGAATAAACTACCTGATACAGGGAAATGTTGAAGAGTCCTTCATAAACTATAAAAAGGCGCTTGAAATTGACCAGGACGAGCATATGGCCCGAATGGGCCTTGCAACAATATTCATAGGACTAAAAGGATACGGACAAGCTATAGAACAGTTTAAGCTGGTAATTGAGAAAGTACCCACTTTTATCAGGGCCCGTCAGAGCCTGGCGGCACTTTATCTTCAAATGGGAAGATTTAAAGATGCGATCGATCAATCTATCGAAATCCTGAAGATTGATCTGAACACTGCACCTGCATATCTGATACTGGCCAGATCCTATTCATTTATTGACAACTTCGATGAGGCGGTTAAAAGCATTAGAAGGTTTATAGAGATAGAGAAATCTTCCTTCGAAGGGAATTATCTTTTAGGTACCTTCCTTCTGGTGAATGGAGATATTAAAGCTGCAAAATCTGCAATAGAGAAGGCGAGAAGCATTGATTCAGAGAGAGGCAACATGCTGATAGCCAGTGCCCTGATAAATCACATTGAAGGCAACTATGATAATGCAGAACGGTATCTCAAAAAAGCGCAGAAAGACACACCGGTAATTCATCAGTCTATGATCAACATCTTCCTCACAAACCTTTACATGTCACAGAAGAGAGATCAATCAGCTGAAGAGAGTTTAAAAACCACAGATAATTTCATCAACGGATTCAGCTCTAAAAACCTTGATCTGAAATTTGACGATGACAATCAAAACTCTTTTGCACATACAAACCTTGCAATTTTTTCATATTTGAACAAATGGCATGACAAGACTATTAAGATGTGCGACGCAGCATTAGCACTCCATCCTGATAATCCTGTTACTCTGTATGTAAAGAGCAAAGCGCTGATAGAAAAAAAAGATTTCACCCAGGCTATTATACAACTGAAAAAAACAGTTGAAATAGAACCGGACTTTATATCTCCTCACCACGATTTAGCTAAACTTTATCTGATTATGGGTAAAACTGACAACTCAATTGAAGAGTACAAAAAACTGGCACTATTAGACCCTGAGAATGCATTGATCCACCTCTCTACAGGAAATATATATTCCAGACAGGGAAAGATTGAAAGCGCCTTGGAAGAGTACAAACAGGTTATTGCTTTGGCACCTGATTCTCCAATTGGGTACAATGAACTTGCTTATCACTATGCCGAAAGCGGAACTAATCTTGATGAAGGCCTGGAATATGCGCTAAAAGCGGCAGAGCTAGCCCCAAAGGATGCAGCAATTCTGGACACCCTGGGCTGGGTATACTTTAAAAGAGGCAATTTCAACAAGGCCTCAGGAAGTCTGAAAACCGCAGTCGCAACAAGACCAAACTCCCCCACAATTAGATTTCATCTTGGAATGACGTACTACAGAAACGGTGATCACAAAAATGCTTTAAACGAATTCAATAACTCTCTGAAGATCTCGGCGAGATTTAAAGAGGCATCTAAAGCAAAGGAGATGATTGGATTGATTGAAGGCCAACTGAAGCAAACAGAATAAACTGCTCGAACTATACAAAACGCTTGAGTCGTTTAACTCGAAACACACCCAACCCCTGGCTATACCTCATAATAATTACATTGTAATAATACGAGATAAAGAGTAAAAACGATGTTCGCAATTTACCTGTTTTTCTTAAATGATAAGTACTATACACATACAACAAAATCCATCAGATTAAATGCCAAAAAACCCATCTAATAATATTGGTCCCCTGTTACGTACGTTCTATATGTCTATGAACTTAACACAGAAGGATTTTGCTGAAGAGATCGGTTACTCTCGCAGCTACATATCAGAGATAATCACCGGCCACAGAGCAGTATCTGAAGACTTTAAGGTCAAATTCAAGAATCAATTTAAATTTGATGTAAATACGCTTGCTGCCAAATATGAGCCGGAAACAGCAAGAACTACCAAGTCACAGGATAGCACAAAGGAACTACCGAAGTCGAATTACACAGGTGAACACAAGGAGCTTGTAAATAAGCTTCTCGAAGTCATGCACAGTGAAAATCTCCAGAACAAAAAAATGATCAAATCCACCCTTGAGATCATGACCATGAAAGGGAATAGCACTTATTTCCTGGACTTTAAAGAGTGGCGTGACGCAGGCAAACCGGAAAGACGTAAAGTAGCCCGCATGTAAAT
>JABGRF010000289.1 GCA_018648405.1 Candidatus Scalindua sp. | reverse complement strand
TTCCTGCTTCCAATGTATTTTTACCCTTTACCATAGACTCATATATTCTTGTACGTCCCTCTACATCGTCACTTTTTACAGTTAGAAGTTCCTGTAAGTTGTAAGCAGCTCCGTAAGCCTCTAATGCCCATACTTCCATTTCTCCAAATCTCTGGCCACCAAATCTTGCTTTTCCACCAAGAGGCTGTTGTGTTATCAATGAATATGGTCCTGTAGCTCTGGCATGCACCTTTTCATCAACCAAGTGATGCAACTTCAACATATACATATATCCCACTGCCACCGTTTGATCAAAGGGCTCTCCCGTACGTCCATTATACAAAACAGCTTTACCGTCCTCTGGTAGCCCAGCCTCCTTTAAGGTATCCCTTATTTCAGACTCTTTAGCTCCATCAAAAATGGGCGTAACTGCCTGAAAATTTAGTTTCTTTGCCGCCCAACCCAAGTGAGTCTCCATTATTTGGCCCACATTCATCCTGGAAGGAACACCCAGGGGATTCAGGACCATTTCGACTGGCGTTCCATCTTCCAGACATGGCATATCTTCCACGGGCAGAATTTTAGCAATAACCCCTTTGTTACCATGCCTTCCTGCCATTTTATCGCCAACTGACAGCCTTCTTTTAGTTGCAATGGAAATTTTTGCTACCTCTAACACACCACTTGGTAATTCATCACCTCTTTTTAATTGGCTTATTTTTGAATTCTTGTCTTCCAACAAAGATTCAATCTTGCCATTATATTCATCGCAAATACTTAACGCGCTGTCACTTTTCTTTTTATTACCACCTGAATCAAAAGCCCTAATATCAAATTGTTCTTGCAACTCAAGAACATGCGCGACATCCGTTGCATCAGATACATTCAACGGCTTATTAGTCTCCAAGCTTACAAGAACCCCGCCAAAAACCCCTTCCAGTTCTTTAATCATTTTGACAAACTCTATCGATATAGCCTTATCAAATTCCGCCTCGACACTTATTGCTTCATTCTCAATTTTCTTCTTTTTTTCGTCTGAGAGATTAGCCCTTCGAGAAAAAAGCTGTGTATTTATTACAATCCCTTCAACACCGGATGGCACTTCCAAAGAAACATTCTTGACGTCCTCCCCTGCTCTACCAAAAATCGCATACAACAGCTTCTCTTCCGGAGACAGTTCGCTTCTGCTCTTTGGTGCAATTTTTCCAACTAGAATGTCTCCCTGCCTTACATGTGTCCCAATACGGATCACTCCATTTTCGTCTAAATTACTGAGCGCCTTTTCTGAAACATTCGGTATATCCCTGGTAAATTCTTCTCTCCCTAGGGTTGTCTCCCTAATCTCAACCTCAAACTCATCTCTATGTATCGATGTATAGCAATCTTTTTTAAGCAACTCTTCGCTTATAACCATAGCATCTTCAAAATTATAGCCATCCCATGTCATGAAGGCAACCAACACGTTCTTACCCAAGCTCAATTCGCCATTACAAGTAGCCGCTCCGTCTGCAATTACCTCATCCTTTTTTACCTTTTGTCCATCTGCCACAATAGGCTTCTGGTTTAAACACGTCCCCTCGTTCAAACCGACATATTTTCTCAAATCATATACATCATTATCGTTAATTACTATCCTGTCTCCCTCTACTTTAGTAACCGTACCAGCTTTTTCCGCACGAACAACCATGCTGGAATTCTGCGCAACAATCTTCTCCATTCCCGTAGCAATAAGAGGCGGCTCCGTACGCAAAAGCGGTACGGCTTGCCTTTGCATGTTTGAACCCATTAATGCCCTGTTCGCATCGCTATGCTCAAGAAACGGAATCAGGCTTGTAGACACACCTACTAACTGCTTCGGAGACACATCCATATAATCAACTTCCTTCGCATCCACCAGTTTAAAATCACCACTAAAACGCGCAAGGAGCTCAGTATTTGAAGCATTTTTCTCAAAACATGCATTTGTGTCAGCCGGTGCAAGATGCTTACCCTCTTCTTGATCAGCACGAAGGTATACAATTTCATTTGTCATCTTACCCTTATCGATCTTCATGTATGGGGATATCAAGAATCCATAATCGTCTGTAGATGCATATATACTTAATGATGCAATCAAACCAATATTTGTACCTTCTGGTGTCTCAATAGGACATATACGCCCGTAATGCGAGATATGAACATCTCTAACTTCAAAGCCAGCCCTCTTTCTATTGAGACCACCTGGCCCCAAGGCACTCAATCGTCGCTCATGTGTAAGCTGCGCCAAAGGATTAGTCTGATCTAAAACCTGGGAAAGTTCACCACGACTAAAGAAATATTCTATAGCAGAAAATATTGTTCTAGAGTTTATGAGGATTCTCGGCGTCAACAGCTCATAATCCTTGGTGTTCATTCTTTCCTGAACAGTTCTCCTAAGCTTGAGAAAACCCTTACGCAACTCTTCACCAAACAACTCATCAATAGTTCGAAGACGCCTATTACCAAGGTGATCTATATCGTCAATACTTCCCTCATCATTTCTAAGCGTTGTAATATACTTAATGCAATTTATATAATCTTCAGGCTTCAACGTCATCTCATCGGCAGACACCTCTTGCCCCAACTTTCTATTCAGCCTGAAACGTCCCACAGGACCAAGTTTGTATCTTTTTGAATCGAAAAATTTATCATGAAAAAGCTGCCTGGCCTTGTCCAGCTGCTGCGGATTACCAGGCCTAAATCTTGTGTATACCTTTAGCAAAGCATCTTCGTGTGATTCTGTATAATCCGTTTCCAGAGTATTAAGTATCAACGGATCAACCATATTTATAATAACTTCAACCTTCTTTAGATTTGAGTTCGCTATTATTCCAACAACATCCTCAGTTATCTGGCGTCCAGCCTCTAATATAATTTCACCAGTTTGCGGGTTTATCAATCGACCCACTATATATTTATCCTTTAGCTTGGCTACAGAAGCAGAGTCCTTAATGCTAACCATTTCTGTATCATAGAAAACCCTAATAATATCTTCGTCTTTTGAATATTTTTCTGACATAGCCCTCAGGAAACAAGTTGCAGGAAATTTACCACTCTGATCAACCCTTGTGGTTAATACGACTTTCTTGCCAACTTCCATCTCAATCCAGCTACCTCTTTCCGGGATAATCCTGCAAGAATGCATCCTCTTTTCTGCACTCAAATCCTCAACGAAATCGACACCTGGCGACCTGTGAAGCTGAGTCACAATAACCCTCTCTGTTCCATTGATTATAAATTCACCACCACCAATCATTACAGGAACTTCCCCAAGGTATACTGCTTCCTCTACCGGCTCATCCTTATTCAATCTCAGCCAGACCCTGAGAGGCTTACCATAAATTAATTTTAATTTCCTACATTCATCTGGCGTATAACGCGGCTTCCCTATTTCGTATTTCAAATACTCAAGGGACACCGTCTCATCATAGTTTATAATCGGAAATGTCTCCCGTAAAATCGCCTCTAGCCCACGATCTTCACGTTTGTGCGGGAGTGTATCTTCCTGCAAAAATGCAGAATAGGATTTAGTCTGTGTCCTAATCAGATTAGGAAACTCAATCACATCTGCAACCTTACTATAATTTCTTATATCCATCTTTTTCATACTTATCCCACCAAACAACGTTTTACAAATATCTTATGCAAGTTCTACAACCGCACCTGCGTCTTCCAATGCCTTCTTAATTTTCTCTGCTTCTTCCTTAGCAACAGCTTCTTTTATCGCCTTCGGCGCTGCATCAACTAATGCCTTAGCCTCTTTCAACCCAAGCGCTGTTTCTGCACGAACAGCTTTAATAACCTGTATTTTGTTAGCACCAACCTCCTTCAGCACAACATCAAATTCAGTTTTTTCCTCTGCAGCAGCCTCTCCACCTCCAGCGGCTGCCATACCTCCAGCAGGAGCAGCCATTACAGCAGAAGCAGAAACTCCAAACTTTTCCTCAAACGCCTTAACCAACTGAGAAGCCTCAAGCAAACTCATCCCCTCTACCAGCTCTAGCACCTGAGTAATTTTTTCAGTATACTCCGTTTTCTCTAATTCCGTATCCGTTGTCATTATATTCTCCTTTTACCTTTCAATCTTTACTATATGTTAAACTTCACTCTTTTTTTCTTTTATTGCATGCAAAACCTGACAAAGCTTACTCGCTGTAGCGTTGAATACGGTTGCCAACTGAACCGCAGGAGCATTGAACGCACATACTATTTGCGTCAGAACTACTTCTTTAGGTGGAATCGACGCCAAGACGCTAAGATCCTCAACCGACATCAGCTCCCCATCTACCCATCCACCCACAATATCAAAACCCGGTATTTCCTTAGAATACTTTTTTAAAGTTTTCGCCAACTCTACAGCATCGTCATCATTGGTCGCAACAACTGTAGGCGCCGCAAGTATCTGCCCCAGCCCTGAAATCCCTACCTCTTTGAATGCAATAGCTGCAAGCGAATTTTTTACAACCCTCGCACTAATATTTTTCTCACCCAGATCCCTCTTCAAGACATTGGTCTGCTGAGCATCTATACCTTTAAAGTTTACTAAAACCAGGTTTTTTCTATTCTTGTAATCAGCAACAAGCTCTTCTACAATTAATTTTTTTAATGCTTTAGACATTTTTTTATTACTTTAAAAATAGTTTGACTATGCAGCCAGAATTACTCTAACTCCTGGGCCCATAGAGGATGAAATTGATATTTTCTGAACAAATACACCTTTTGCCGCAGGCGGCCTATTACTGACAATATGGTTTATAAACGACTCAACATTTTCAATTAAATCGCTATCAGGGAACGAAACCTTTCCTACCGGAGCATGAACATTTCCACCAGCATCAGTTCTATACTCTATCTTCCCCTCCCTGAATTCCTTAACCGCGTTAAGGATATCATTCGTTACGGTACCTGATTTTGGTGACGGCATCTTACCCTGTGGACCCAACACCCTACCCAATTTACCTACTTTTCCCATCATATCAGGCGTAGAAATCGCGACATCAAAATCCAACCAGCCCCCCTCTACTTTTTTCAGCAAATCATCACCACCAGCCTCAATGGCGCCAGCCTTCTGCGCCACCTCAACCTTGTCATCGCTACCAGCGAATACCACAACCCTAACTTCTTTTCCAATTCCTTTAGGCAATGAAAATGATCCTCGAACCAATTGATCCGAATGCTTTGGATCAACACCCAGTTTCATAACAATATCAACCGCTTCATCGAATTTGGCCGCCTTAAATGCCTTAACAAGCGATACCGCCTCACCGACTCCATACTCTTTATTTTTTTCAACCGTCTTACTTGATTCAGTATAACGCTTACCTCTAAACCTCATTATTAGTTTCCTTCATAAACCAAAATAGTCTTAACCTTCAACCTTTATGCCCATAGAATGAGCAGTGCCTTCAATTATCCTTGCAGCCATATCAATTTTGTTAACATTAAGATCTGCCAATTTTATTTTTGCAATCTCTTCAACCTGCGCCTTCGTAACACTGCCTACCTTTTCTCTGTTCGGCTCAGACGAACCCTTTGCTATACCAACCGCTTTTTTGAGCAACACAGCAGCAGGCGGAGACTTAATAATAAAAGTGAAAGACTTATCCTTAAAGACAGAGATCTCAACAGGCAATGTCATTCCCTGCGCATCTTTTGTCTTCTCATTAAACTGAGTAACAAACTGACCGATATTAACCCCATGCTGCCCCAATGCTGGACCAACAGGAGGAGCCGGCGTTGCCTGCCCTCCAGGAATTTGTAATTTTATCTTAGCGACAGCTTCTTTCGCCATTAAAAGCTCCTATACAAAAAAAATACACACTATAACGCTTCAACCTGCCAATATTCAAGCTCTACAGGAGTAGGTCGACCAAAAATCGTAAGCATTAGCTTCAAACACCCACTAGTCGGCAAGACCTCCTCAACCACTCCTTCAAAATTCTCAAAAGGACCTTCTTTAACCCTTACACGATCCCCAACATGAAAATCTATCTCTGCTTTCGGCTTATCTTCGCCTTGCTCTGCCTCTTTCAACAACTTTTCAACTTCACTATCCTGCATTGCAATCGGCTTGTTATCACCACCAACAAAATCTCCGGCTCCAGGAACATCACGAATCATATACCAAACTTCTTCCGGAATCTCTCCCTTTTCACCAACCTCAATCTCTGCCATTACATAGCCAGGATATATCTTTCTTTCTACTACTCTTTTCTTACCGCCTTTGATCTCAGAAACCTTTTCACCCGGAACCAGAATCTGCGATACAAGGCTTTCAATCTCTTGGATTTTAATGCGCTTCTCTAAATCGCCCTTAACCTTATCCTCTTTGTTGCTTTGAACACGAAGCACAAACCACTTTTTAGCCATAATCCAAATTTTCGCCTAAACACTAAAAAAACCTAACTCTAATATATGATCTGAATCCTACAGATGCATAATTAGCAGATAAATGGCTGGAGCGACTCAAACGATGTTAGAATAGACGTGGACCAAGATCCAAAAAAAACCTACACTACTACCCCTTAAACCCGAATGCAAAAACCACTTTACAATATATCTATAGCTTTCATAAAAGTAGACACTACCCAGTCAACAAAGAAAACGTAAACACCCAACACAACCAGACAGACAACAACAACAATTGTCGAGCCTACTAATTCACTCCTTGTCGGCCATGAAACCTTTTGAAGCTCAGCCTGCGTTTCTATAAAAAACTCAACTGCTTTTTTGGACTTATTATCCAGCCCCTTAAGCCCCACCTCGAAACCAGTTGTAAACACACAAATAAACACACCGCACAAAACAAAAAGAGAACACGCCCCCACACCACCCCAAGTCAAACGAATACCCAGTAAAGGAACCCTAGCACCTGCGTAGAACTCAGGAAGGTCTATCAACGCCCCATACAGAGAGTACGCCGCAAATATCGAAGCAAGGCCAAAAAGACCCGCCACTGCGCCCCTTGCGTATACGCCTACTCCTTTTCTATAAATCTGAAATGTCATACTCGCTACTCTATCGGTAAAATATTCTGGCAGGTCTGGAGGGATTCGAACCCCCAACACCCGGATTTGGAATCCGGTGCTCTAGCCGATTAGAGCTACAGACCTTTCTCTTTCTATTTTTTTTGTTCTTTATGTGGCGTATGCGCTCTACAAAATTTACAGAATTTTTTCAACTCCAAGCGCTCCACCTGCTTCGCCTTCTTACTTGTTCTATAATTCCTGCTGCTACACTCTGTACACGCTAAAGTTATATAGTTCGCCATCGCACCCTAATTCAATTATTCAATTATTTTAGTAACAACACCAGCACCTACGGTTTTTCCGC
>JABGRF010000288.1 GCA_018648405.1 Candidatus Scalindua sp. | reverse complement strand
TATCGTTCCAACATTCACATGCGGCTTTGTCCTCTGAAACACTTCCTTGGCCATACCTCTTTCACCCCCTAAAACAACTTATTAATTTTCTAAAATTACGTTACGTTACTATGAACTTTTGCCGGTGCAGGCTTATACTCACAAGGCTCCATAGTATATGTTCCTCTGCCCTGAGTAATCGACCTTATGACACTCGAATATCCAAATGTTTCCGCCAGCGGTATCTTTCCCTTAATTATCCTCAGATCTCCGTCATTAACCATCTCGTCGACAATGGCTCTTCTACCATTAAAATCACCAAGAACATCGCCAAGATAACTCTCTGGAGCCGTAACCTCTATTTTCATTATTGGCTCTAGCAATATAGATTTTGCCTTTTCCACTGCCTTTCTCAAAGCAACGCCCGCAACATTGTAAAAGGCAAACTCTGACGAATCAACAGTATGCATGTCTCCGTCCAATAGTGTCACTTTCATATTTACAAGAGGGTAACCGCCAGACACACCACTCTTTGCCGTGTCCATGATACCTTTTTCTATAGATTTTATATATGGCTTAGTAATCGCACCGCCTTTTATCTTGTCTACGAACTCAACAGACTTCTCTCCCTTATGCGGCTCAAGCTTAATTTCTATACGTGCATATTGACCACGACCACCAGTCTGCTTTACAAACTTTTCATCTATCTCTGCCTCTCGCCCTATCGTCTCTCTATATGAAACCCGAGGGGCTCCGACATTTGCGTTTACTTTATATTCACTCAGCATCCTGTTCTTCAAGACCTCAAGATGCAACTCTCCCATCCCAGAGATAATTAATTGACTCGTTTCGCTATCTGTATGAATCTTAAACGTTGGATCTTCTTTAGCCAGCTTGGCCAACACAATAGCCAATTTCTCTTTTTCAACTTCTGTCTTCGGCTCTATGGCCATAGAAATAACTGTTTCAGGAAATTCTATCTTCTCAAGAACTACAGGATGCTCCTCGACACATATTGTATCGCCAGTACCTGTATCTTTAAAGCCCACTACCGCCACAATATCACCTGCTATTGCGCTTTCTAGCTGCTCACGTTTGTCCGCATGCATACTATAAATACGACTCGCTAGTTCTTTCTTCCTTGCCCTTGGGTTGTAAAGCCTTTGTCCCGATGTAAGCGTTCCTGAATAAATCCGCAGGTAAGTAAGATCACCATGTTTATCAGAAGCTATTTTGAAGGCCAGAGCGCTCAAATGATCATCTGCTGTAGGTTTTCTTTCAGTTTCAGTGTCATCTTTTACATTTATACCTTTTACCGGAGGAATATCCAGAGGCGACGGCAAATAGTCACATACCGCATCAAGCAACTGCTGTACACCCCTATTTTTAAAAGCCGAACCGCACAATACCGGCATCAAACCAGACTTGATGGTTCCTTCACGCAATGCACTCACTATTTCTTCTTCACTAAAGGCACTCTCACTTAAATATTTATCCATAAACCAATCAACTTTGTCAGCAATGCCTTCCAACATCATCTCTCTATATAGCGCCGCTTCCTCCATTAAATTCTCTGGAATTTCACGTTCTTCATACTCCGATCCAGACTTGTCATCATCATGGGTAAATATTATAGCCTTCATTTTTATTAAATCAACCATACCTTCAAAGTTTTTTTCTTTACCAACAGGGAGGTGCACTGGAACGATATTCTTATTTAATTTATCTTTAATATCATTGAATACTTTTATAAAATCAGCGCCCATTCTATCCATTTTATTAACGAAACAGATTCGGGGAACTTTATATTTATTCGCCTGTCTCCATACAGTCTCGGTTTGCGCTTCAACACCACCAACACCACAAAAAACACATATTGCGCCATCTAAGACCCTTAGAGATCTTTCAACTTCAATAGTAAAGTCTACGTGCCCTGGAGTGTCTATAACGTTTATCTGATAATCATTCCAAAAGCATGTAGTCGCGGCAGACGTAATAGTAATACCACGCTTCTGCTCCTCCTCCATCCAGTCCATTGTCGCTGTGCCTTCGTGAACCTCGCCCAGCTTAAAATTCTTTCCAGTATAAAAGAGTATGCGCTCCGTAGTTGTGGTTTTCCCCGCATCTATGTGAGCTGCAATTCCTATATTTCTAAGATTTTCCAGTTTTCCTTTTTTCATAATATACCAATATTAAATATCACCACGCGAAATGAGCAAAAGCTTTGTTTGCTTCGGCCATTTTGTGTGTATTTTCCTTTTTTGTAATTGAAACACCTTGCTTTTTATATGCATCAGATAGCTCATCTGCGAGTCTTAAATATGCAGCTTTGCCTTTCTTGCTTCGAACCGCAGCGAGGATCCATCTTATCGCCAACGACAACTGTCTTTTTCTCGACACCTCACGCGGCACCTGATAAGTTGCACCGCCAACCCTCTTCGACTTTACTTCAACCAACGGCTTTACATTACTAATAGCACCCTCAAATATCTCTAGCGGCTCTTTATCTTCAAATCTAGTTCCTATTAAATCCATAGCTTTATAAAACACTTTTTCTGCGACACTTTTCTTACCTTCATGCATTAGATTATTTATAAACTTAGTGACCAACATACTCTTAAAACGCACATCAGGTTGAATATAAACTTCTGTACTTCTATATTGCAGTGCCATGTATTATCTCCTACGCCATTATTTAATAAATAAATTTACAATTTATTTTGGACTTTTTGCCCCGTATTTAGACCGACCACGCTTTCTACCTTCTACACCAGCAGTGTCCAATCTACCCCTTATTATATGATATTTAACACCCGGAAGATCACGGACTCTACCGCCTCTTAACAAAACAATTGAATGCTCCTGCAAGTTGTGCCCTTCTCCCGGTATGTAAGCGGTAACTTCTTTCCCGTTAGTCAATCTCACCCTCGCCACCTTCCTCAACGCCGAGTTAGGTTTTTTTGGTGTTCGTGTCATTACCTGAAGACAAACGCCTTTCTTTTGAGGACATCTGTCCAAATCAATACTTTTACTTTTACTTTTTATCTTTTTTCTACCTTTTCTTACTAACTGATTTATGGTTGGCATTTTTTATTCCTCTATCTCAATTGGACACTGTTGACAACAATTCGTCCTTCTCTTCAATTTTATCGCTAGTTACTTCTATTTCTTCTTTCTTTGCAAGCATTTTATGGAATGGCTTATATCCTGTGCCAGTTGGTACCAAATGACCAAGAATTACGTTTTCCTTTAAACCAACAAGCCTGTCCCTACTTCCTTCTAAGGCAGCCTTGGTCAGCACCTTAGTTGTCTCCTGGAACGACGCTGCAGAGATAAAACTTTCTGATTGGACGGAAGCCTTCGTAATTCCCAGCAATAATGGTTCTGCAGCAGCAGGCTTACCACCTTTTTGCATAGCCTCCACATTTATTGCCTTAAATCTGAATTTATCCAGAACCGTACCTGGCAATAAATCAGTATCGTTAGGCTCACTTACTTCCACTTTCCTTAACATCTGCCCAATAATTATTTCTATATGCTTATCATCAATTGGAACATTCTGTGAACGATAAACATTTTGAACCTCTTTTAATGTGTACTGCTGCAACTCCTCTTCTCCACAAATCCTCAAAATATCTTGAAGAACAAGAGGACCTTCTACCAGCGCATCCCCTGCTTTCACACGGTCACCCCTGTGCACCCTCAAATGCTTACCACGAGGAACAAGGTGCTCTACTTCCATTCCAGAATCACCTTTAACGATTATCGTCCTTTTACCTCTCTTCTTTTCACCGAGCTCAATTATTCCATCTATTTCACTCATTACCGCGGGATCCTTCGGCCTTCTTGCCTCAAAAATCTCTGACACTCTGGGCAATCCACCAGTTATATCCTCTGTTCGCGCAATCTCTCTTGGCGTTTTGGCAAGAAGCGTACCAGCAATAACCTTTGCATTCTCTTCTACTTCTATATGTGCCTTTTCCGGTATTGGATAGAGTCCCTGTATTTTTCCAGCACTATCTTCAAGAATTATTTGAGGATGAAGATCTCCCTTATGCTCTACAATCACTTTTCTCTTAATTCGCGTTACAGAATCATATTCCTTCCGCATGGTTTTATTTTCTATTATATCTTCAAAACGGACCTTACCAGCTATCTCTGCAAGAATTGGTGTCATATGAGGATCCCATTTGACAATTGTCCTATTCACCGCAATTTTTTCATTATCTTTTACCAAAACTACTGCACCAAGCGGCACAGCATGGTTTTCAATCTGGCGCCCTTTATCATTTACAATAAATATCTCTCCATTACCACTAAGAGTAATATTTTCTCCATCTGGGTTTTCTACCACATTCAGGTTTTCACTATAGTTAACCCTACCCGCTCTCCTCACCCTTATTTCTGACTCCTCAATTGATCGCGTTGCAGTTCCGCCAATATGAAATGTTTTCATTGTCAACTGAGTACCAGGTTCTCCAATTGACTCCGCTGCAATTATTCCTGCCGCAGTACCTTCTTCTATCATCCTGCCCTTAGAAAGATCCATACCAAAACACTTGACACACATACCTTGAGCCACTTCACATGTCAATGGAGAACGTACGCGAATTTTTTCATATCCTAATGCTTCAATCTTCTTTGCCTTTTCTTCTGTAATAAGTTCATTTTCCCTGACAATCTCTTCGTCTTTAATCAAATCAACAATGTTGTTCAGAGACACCCTACCAGTTATAATCCTGTGAAGAGGAACCTCTACACGATCGCCTCTATATACCGCACTCTTACTAATCCCATTAACTGTTCCGCAGTCAGGAGAAGTTATAATGACGTTCTGTGCGACATCTGCAAGTTTTCTGGTTAAATACCCGGAATCTGCTGTTTTTAAGGCAGTATCAGCCAACCCTTTCCTTGCACCATGTGTAGAACTGAAATACTCTAACACGCTTAACCCTTCACGAAAGTTAGCTTTAATTGGTGTCTCTATTATCTTACCTGATGGCTTTGCCATTAAACCTCTCATACCGGCAAGCTGCCTCAACTGCTGAGTACTTCCCCTGGCACCTGACGCAGACATCAAATATATTGGATTAACGTATACCTTCCCGTCTCTTATATCATTTTTGAGCTCGTTCAACATCTCCTCTGCCACCATTTCACCGGCATATGTCCAGGTATCAATAACTTGATTATATCTTTCACCTTCGGTAATTATACCCCTATGGTACAGTTTTTGTGTTTTTTCTACTTCCTTCTGAGTCTTCTCCAATATTTGTGCCTTCTTCTTAGGCATTTTTAAATCCATTAGAGAGAGAGAGAGACCTGCTTTCGTACACTCCTTAAAACCTATCTCTTTTATTTTGTCCAACAGATCAATAGTCGCTCCCTTTCCAAGTATTTTATAGCAATCCTGGACAACGCTTTTTATTGACTGATGGTCAAGAGGATAGTTATAAAATGGTAGTTCAGGAGGCAAGGTCTCGTTAAAGACAACACGTCCTACAGTCGCAACACATAGCCCCTGCGCAACCTGCTCTCCATCATCAGTTTTAATAATCTTGCCAGCGTCTAACCTGAGCTTGATTTGAGTATGAACTTTTACTTTCTTTAGTTCATAAGCCATTAATACTTCATCATAACTACTGAAGCTTTTTAGCTTATCTTCGTCTTCTTTCGCAGCGACCATTGTAGTCAAATAATATATGCCCAGAACAATATCCTGCGAAGGAGTAATCACTGGTTCTCCAGATGCAGGAGAGAAAATATTGTTAGTCGATAACATCAGTGTTCTTGCTTCGATTTGTGCCTCAATAGATAGAGGTAAATGTACTGCCATTTGGTCCCCATCAAAGTCAGCATTGAAACCGCGACACACCAATGGATGAAGCTTGATCGCATTCCCTTCTACGAGAATTGGCTCGAAGGCCTGAATTCCCATGCGATGTAATGTAGGAGCTCTATTAAGTAAAACTAGATGCTTCCTTACTACATCATCAAGAATATCCCAGACTTCCTCGTCTTGCCTTACCAACATTTTTTTTGCACTTTTTATTGTATCTGCTAACCCAATTTCTCTTAAACGCCTAATTATAAATGGCTGAAACAGTTCCAACGCAATCTTTTTGGGAATACCACATTGACTTAGTTTTTGCTCCGGACCCACAACAATTACAGAACGCGCAGAATAATCAACTCTCTTACCAAGCAAATTTTCCCTGAATCTCCCCTGCTTACCCTTGATCATATCTGTCAGAGATTTTAAAGGACGGCTATTACTTCCCAGAATAGGACGTTTTCCCCTCCCATTATCAAACAAGGCGTCCACTGCCTGCTGCAACATTCTTTTCTCATTACGTATTATGACCTCTGGCGCATTAAGATCTATAAGTTTTTTAAGACGATTGTTTCGATTAATTATACGCCTGTAAAGATCATTAAGATCGGAACTGGCAAAATCACCACTTTCCAACAACACTAATGGCCTTAGATCAGGAGGAATTACCGGCACAGCGTCCATAACCATCCACTCTGGTTCGTTTCCAGAATCCCTAAACGCTTCAACAATTGCCAGTCTCTTAATTATATCTTTTGTTCTTTGTTTTGATTTTGTTTCTGTAAGCGCCACCCTGAGATCTTGCGAAGTTTTTTCCAAATCCAGATTCTTTAGCACTGTTCGAATAGCCTCGGCACCCATGTCCGCAATAAAGCCACTCTCTCCGTATAATTCCTGCGCCTCTGCATACTCGTCCACAGACAATAATTGATATTCTTTAAGTGGTGTGCTTCCCGGATCTATAACCATATAACCCTGGAAATAAATGATCCTCTCCAAGACATTAGTTTTCATGCCCAGAAGCGTTCCAATCCTCGAAGGCATGGCCTTAAAAAACCAAATATGCACAATTGGTGCTGCTAATCCAATATGACCCATCCTTTTCCTTCTTACACGAGAATGAGTTACCTTAACCCCACACCTATCACACACAATACCCTTGTGCTTTATTCCTTTATATTTTCCGCAAAAGCATTCCCAATTTCGCTCTGGGCCGAAAATCCTTTCACAAAACAAGCCATCCTTCTCCGCTCGATACGTACGATAATTTATAGTTTCCGGTTTTTTTACCTCACCATATGACTTGGACTTAACATCCTCTGTTGATGCCAAAGATATCCTCACCGAACTGTATTCGTTTATCTTTTCATATGTACCAACTGCCATAATTTTTATCCTTTAATTAATAAAGAGAGGAAAAACCCAAATACTTCAAACCTTCACTTAACAAAAATCCCACAGCTACCAAATGCGCCTAAATCACGTCCTCTTTCTCCAACGTCAAGGCAAGCCCAAGCCCCTCGACCTCTTTTGAAAGCACCTCGAACGAAGCAGGAGTTCCTGCTTCCAATGTATTTTTACCCTTTACCATAGACTCATATATTCTTGTACG
>JABGRF010000165.1 GCA_018648405.1 Candidatus Scalindua sp. | reverse complement strand
TCTTTTCCACTTTGATGAATTCAAACGTTTCGAAACCACTAAAATCAGGCATGTGCACATCCATAATTAATACATGCAGCAATTCATGCTTTGCAATTTCAACGGCCTCTCTGCCACAACTAGCCAGATATGTCGTATAACCTTCAGGTTCGAATATGTCATTCAGGCTGGAACGACAATTATCATCATCATCGGTTATTAAGATCTTGTAATCAGCCTTATCACGTTTTAGCAGTGTCATCATGATATAGTTTTGAACTTAAAATAATGTATCCAGTTAACAGTAGCAAACAAAATGCCAATAAACTCTACATGATTTTCACAGACAAACCACACGTAAGTAATTGTTAAAATGAAACTTACAATTATTTCTGAAGCAATATACAACCTGCCACAATGGCACACGAGATCAAAGATTATTTTTTTTGCTGCCAATTTGGCATCTATTATTTACCAGCACTATACATTTCACCACGCAAATGGAGCAACGTAAAATTAAACTCACCTGCAAGTGTTATAGCGGCAGCGGCAGCCGCGAATTCACTAGATGTCCCAATGTCCATAAACCTGAGTACTTCTCTAGCCGTAGGGCAAATCGGCCCTTCTCTGTTTGAAGCGGCACCTACTTCCAGATTAGGTAATTCTACTCCGAATATTACCTCTTCACCTTTGATTTCAACATATACGTTCTCAGTACAGGATACATTATACGGGCGCGGATTGACTTTAGTACCACGGTAGAGCGCGGGAATAATTTCCCCTCCCATTCCTGAGTAAACAAACCCGCCCTGTTCCTGCATAACCCCCTGACGATCAATCTCCATATAGGACAGCAATTTATCAATACCGGTCTTGCTCATTTTTTCGTAAGCCGGTATAGGTACTTTAACCTGTGCAGAGACATAACGTCCGCGACGGTTTCGTGGTGATGGCTTCAGGTCTCCATCAAAACCCATAGCGATGAGGCTCTGTACAAAAGCAACTCCATTTGCATTAAATTCAGTATCCAGACGACCTCTGGCAAATCCTACGGCTGCAGAAGTAACTCCGTGCCCTCTGGCATGTTCAAATCTGGTATAAAAACAGATGTAGATAAAAAACTGCCCGTGATGCTGTCTTCTTACAAATTCAACCTCGTATATTTCTCCACTAAATTCGGCGAGATATTTCTCCTCCATCTCTCTCCTCAGGAAAGGCAGTATCTTATTTGCCGTTGCAATCGCTTTCTCACGATCCTCTTCACTTTCAAAAATATATCCTAAATTACGTGATGCACCAGCCCATCTGCCGACTTTTACTTCCGCACCGCCCAATTTATTGATACGAAAACAGCCAACACTGATTCCGATAGAACCAAATCCAGGACCATAGGCCAACAAGTTTGTAAAGGTTTTATCAATATCTCCATAAACCTTTATCTGACCTGCGGAAGAGTAGTATTCCTCCTTACCACCAACATAATTGTTTACCAGCGGCCTATATCTATCTTCGCCCGTTCCATAAGGCTCCAGAGCCGATCCACATTGAGTACAGACAGTATCCGTATCCCTCGCTTCCAGCTGCCATATTGAGTTATCTTTCGGGCAGCGCCATTGCAACAAGTAAGGTTTTTCCGGCAGCTCTAAATAGTTAAACTTTATACCGGTCAGCTTCTCTATACACTCTCTTCTGCTCAACGCCGCAATTAGAAAATGATCAGGAGCGCTTACACCATATTCTTCCAGCAGAACAGCTTCAGCCTTCCAGGGCTGAACATCTCCCGATTTAATTTTGCCTGCCAGCTCTTCAACAAGCTTTCTGTTGTCATTCATAATGTATTTTAAACCTCCTAACTCGATCAAGTAGAAATAATGTTCACCGCAAAGACGCAAAGAGCGCAATGTATTAAAGGTTATTAACTATTCTCTTAATCCCTTCTTTTAAATTATTTTGTTGTCTTTCTCCTGTATTCCCGGGTTCCTTATAGTTGTTTTTTTATAGTTAATAATACTAATTTTTATAAGGAAGCCAGGAAACCAAGAGATTATTTAATTAATTCTTCCTTTGCAGGTTCAATCATGTTGATTGAACCTGAACCTGCAAGCTTCTGATTCTTTTAGTGTTAATTCGTGCAATTCGTGTCTGGCATTAATACTTATAAAATCCTTCTCCACTCTTTCTGCCAAGAGCACCTTTATCAACCATCTCGCAGAGTGTTTTACATGGTTTATATTTGAGATCTTTGTAGCCCTCGTACAACACTTCCAGAATTGCCTTACAGACATCAAGCCCTATCAAATCAGATAACGCTAACGGCCCCATGGGGTGGTTTAGTCCCAGTGTTACGGCCTTATCAATGTCGGCGGCTGTTGAAGTGCCATCAGCATATTTATCTATAGCTTCATTCAAAAATACCAGAAGGAGACGATTAACAATAAAACCGGGCGCATCACCTGTGATCACCGGTGTTTTATCCAGTTCGAATGCAACCTCCTTTGCATATTCAACAGCTTCATCTGATGTGTTTTTTGACTTTATAATCTCAACCAGTTTCATTCTGGGTACAGGATTGAAAAAATGGAGGCCTACAAGTCTGCCAGGATCTTTAAGCACCTCAGACAACTCAGTTACAGAGAGAGAAGAGGTGTTGGTCGCAAAGATTGTATCAGCAGAACATTCACTATCCAATTCCTTGAAGACCTCTTTCTTCAGCTCCATATCCTCAGTTAATACCTCTATAACAAGATCAGCATGTTCCATTTCATACAGATTGGTTGTCGCCTTAACCCTGCTTAGAATTTCCTGTTTTAATTCATCTTTAGTTGTTTTAGAAAGTGCCTTATCGATCTTTATCAATGCTTTCCTGGCAGTCTCTTCGTGTCTGTCAATCATGAGAACATGATAACCTGTTTGAGCACAGATCTGGGCAATACCACTACCCATGGTTCCCGCACCAACTATCCCAACTGTTCTACTCTTGGCTACCTTCTTAGTTTCTCTTGACTCGGCCTCCAGCATGTCACCCACCTCATGATCTGAGAATGATTTTCTTATTTCAAAGTTTCCATACTCATCCTCTAACAAAAGATCACAATAAGGAACCCTGGTGTGTCCGGGTGAAGGGATTTCTATTTTAGTAATTCCCCTGACAGTACTCTTAGCCGGTGCCAGCGCCACTACATCTCCCTGACAGAATATACATTTCTTTACATTGTAGTACCATTGCTTTTGACAATCTTCACACTCGTATACCAAGTTATCCCCTCCTTTCAAGAATATGTACTACAGCCGTCCCACCAACACCGCCAATGTTGTGTGTAAGGCCAACCTCAGCACCATCTACCTGGCGTTCTCCTGCCTCACCTCGCAGTTGGGTAGTAACTTCAAACACCTGAGCAAGCCCGGTAGCCCCAATTGGATGCCCGTCCGCCTTTAAACCGCCATCAGTATTTATGGGTACATCTCCTTTGATTGCGGTCCTCTCCTCCCTGACCCAATCTTTGCTCTCCCCGGGTTTGCATATACCCAGATCTTCCATAGCCACAAGCTCATTAATAGTAAAGCAATCGTGAACCTCCACAATATCAAGATCTTTAGGGGTGACTCCCGCCAGTTCGTATGCCTGTTTACTGGCTACTTTTGCAGCCTCAAGAGAAGTATGCACCTTTCGGTGAGACAGAGAGATGTGATCTGTAGCCAGAGCGGAACCGGTTACCTTTACGTCTCTATCGCTCTTACTGTTTTTTGAAATTACAACGGCAGCAGCGCCGTCTGAAATTGGAGAACAGTCAAATAGATTCAAAGGAGAAGCTATCACGGGTGCATTTTTTATCATTTCAAGAGTTACATCCTTATGACTGAAATGAGCTAATGGATTCAATCTGGAGTTGTTGTGGTTTTTAAACGCGACTAACTCCAGGTCCTCATGAGTTGTACCATATTTCTGCATGTGCTGTTGGGCTACCAGGGCATAATGCGCAGGGAAAATCAAACCCTGCATCTGGTCTGCCATTCTATCTCCAGCCATTCCCAGGTTCTGGGAGCACTCAGACGAAGTTGCATTGCTCATTTTTTCAACACCAACTATCAGTACATTTTCAAATCGTGATAAAGCTATAATAGCCTGATAGAGAGCACTGCTACCGGAAGCACATGCTGTTTCAACACGTATAATCGGCAATCTAAGCTCTGGAAGCAGACTGGATACTACTGAGTTCAAATGCAGCTGTTTCTCTGATGGGCCGCCAATAAAATTGCTGACATATACGGCACCTATGTCTTCAATAGAAACAGGACTATCGTTAATGGCGTTATACATTGCCTGATAAATCAGTTCAGGCATAGTTTCTGTAAGTGTCCCAAACTTTGTCCTGCCAATTCCGGTAACATACATCTTGCCTTCCTCCATTTCTAAGCTGGTGCAAATTATAGTTTTTCTACTTTTCTATATTTTATAAGTTATTCCATCAAAGTCACCAATTATTTCAAATACAACAAGTCACCGTTCAAGCATCTTCCTGCTTTTTGGCTTGCAATTCCTTCACCATTTGCTAGTGTAAATGAAGCAAAAGATATTGTAATTCTTTAGTTTTATGACCAATTCCATAAGTACAACTTATTTAATAGGAGGTAATTAATCATTTGGAATCTATTAAAATTAAAATAATAAAGGCAGAATGGGATTTGAGAGCAAAGACTAAATTTCTGAGGATTGATGGACATGTAATGGTCGATTCATTTGAAGACGAAGTGATTGCGGAACAGGATGAAGCCCATGCTGAGAATGAAAGGATTTTAACGATTAACGTTACTGTTAACGAGAGTAATGGACCAAAGCAGCCCCATCCAACCCCTTTCCACTTCGTAAGAATGACTGATGGCGAAGAACCATGGACACATGTACAAGCCAGAGATCATAGCGGAACAAGCGTCAATTACCCTATCACTAAGATATCTTTTGCTTAAATGCTGATGGATACTTAAAGAACAAACTTTAAGCTGATATGTACAGCATGCAGGGCAAGAACTTATTTTTTTATAAATTAACTTGGGAGATTCAATATAATGAGCGATTCTAAAGAAGTACTGGTGGTTACATCTAAACTGAAAAAGTATATCCGTTCGTCAGCAGATATGAGCACTTCAGCCAATGTTGCATCGGCTTTGTCTGATACTATCCGCAGTCTGTGTGATCAGGCAGTTGAGAATGCGAAGGCGGACAAACGCAAGACGGTAATGGACAGAGATTTTTCCTGAGGTTTAATAGCTAAATAAAAAATGGGAAACCTAATCTTTCTTAGGTTTCCCATTTTTATATGAATATATTTATCTGAGTAATAACACTCACTCCCACTGGTTACACTTAGAAATATCTTTTCAACAACCCTTCAAGGGTCTTTGCATGTCGAGCTTCGTCTTGTGAAGACTCATCAAAGAAATTCCCTGCTTCTTCCACCCCTGCCTCTTTCGCCTTAACAGATGCATTTTTCTTACCTTTGTTAGCACCCTGTTCACCTGCCAGCATTTTCTCTAAATTTTCTTTTGTAGATTCACTTATTTTTCCATTCAGTTCGGCAAAGCGTGCTGCATGCCATGCTTCATCCATTGCAAGTGATTTCAGCGCTTCCGCTATTTCCGGAAGGCCTTCTCTTTGCGCCTGTCGGGACATTGCCAGATAAAGACCTACTTCAGCTGTTTCACCCTGAAAATTTGCGTTTACCGCATCCTCTACTACACTTCCTTTAGCACTACCAATAGTATTTTCATTAACTAAATCTGCCATCCTTAAATTATCTCCATAAGTAAAAGTTTAGAATAATAGTATCGGCCATAAGCAATAATAGACCAAGTTCTCAATTAACAATCATTACATTTTAATGAAAAATTATCATATTTCACTCTACAAGTCAATAGTTAATCCTCTACACTTATATAATCAAGGGTATATTGCCGTTCCTCTCTCTTCTTCGGGCCTGCAATCCCATGTCGCCCATGGCGTCCAATATACACACTTCCTTCCATCATTAAGCCAGAACACATTTCCTTTACGCTTGCGAATACAGCTCTGTTTGCCAAAAGTCCTCGTATGTATCTCCTCTATATCAGCCTCCAGAATAAATTCAATCTGATGCCACTCAAAAGGCGTTTTGTCAACAATCTCCCATAGCTCAATATCTGCCATAGTAAGATCATTTGCCTCGTATTTACTCTTTTCAACTGAGACTTTATAGCTGATATTATTCACCACTTCAATCAATTCCACTTCCAGCTTACCAGGCTTAGCATCTTTGGCCGTATCATCTTTATTTAGATTTTTTGGATTGTTTGGCCCCTTATCCTGGTAGAGGTTAAAAACATCTGTATGTTGCGCATGAACGCCTTTCATTATTAAGCCATCAGCACACGCAAGAAAAACAAAGACAGCCAAAACTATTTTGATTTTTATTATACCTTTCATTAACAACTCCTTTCATTCAATTTGAGTATACTACTGTTTATTCCAGATCAAAGAAATCTATCATATGCAAATAGGAAAGATTTTACCATAGTAAACCGTAAATTCCTTACACGGAACCACAGAACGCCAGGAACAAAAACTATTAGCCAGTTGTCATTAGTCAATCATCAATCGACAATAGTCATTAATTTCTATCCCATCCCCAACAGATCAAAGACTTCATCTATTGACGAACATTTTACCGGATAGTCTATCTCTTCTCTCTTGATTATTACGATATCAATTTCAGCCTCACTTGCAGACTGAATCTTTTCAGGGACACCCCCCGTCTTACCACTATCTTTTGTAATCACAACATCAATATTATATTGATTGTATATTGCCGTATTCAGCTCTATTGAGAAAGGCCCCTGTAGCGCAAGAATATTTGACGGCTTAATTCCCATGTCGATACATTGTTCAATATGTACCGGCATAGGCAGGATCCTGATGAATATCTCTTTGTCATCCTTTAATTTAGCAAACTTTTCAGCGGCGGAGAAACCGGTTGTTAACAATATTCTCTTCCTGTCAGATTTGGCACACCAACTTACGGCTTCATCCATATCCGCAACAAGATGCACAAACCTCAGTTTGTCTATAGCGGTATCACCAGCTCCACCACCTTCTGTGACCGAGGCAGATCGCTGAAACCTGATATACTTAATACCGCTCTCTTCGCTCGCCGTTATTGCGTTAAGAGATGCCTGGGTTGCATATGGATGCGTTGCATCTATCAGGGTATGAACATTTTTGTTTCGAATAAGTACAGACAACTCCTTTGCATCAAGCCTTCCCTGAATACACAAATCCCCCAAACCCATTCTCTTATATATTTCACGCCCGTATTCAGTAGCGACTGTCGTGACAATATTTTCTCCTTTATCATTCAGCCTTTCAACTATCTCCCTGCCTTCTTCAGTACCGGACATTACCAATATCAAACTTTGTA
>JABGRF010000280.1 GCA_018648405.1 Candidatus Scalindua sp. | reverse complement strand
CAATTGTCTGCAAAGAAGGTTAATGAGTGCAAAGTACTTGGCGTACAGACTGAACAGGTCAATACACATGCTCATTCAGAAACTAATCCATCTTCACCAGAAAAGTCTGGCAGAAAGGAAAGCAAACTCAGCTCTCTCATTGATTATATACCAAAAGAGTCGTGGATAATTTTTAAAGAATTTGAAAATATAGAAAGCAAAGCAGAGCATATAAACGATAACTTACAATCTCACGATAAGATTTTTTCTTTCAATTGTATCTTAGAATCATGCAAAGATTTCAGAAAGATATATCTTTCCAGATTAACACTTAAACGTGAAAATACCTTTTCATTTAATATAAAGGCCCTGGATTATTTTGACCATGATGTCGATAACTCAATTCAAAAGATCGGAGAGATAAAAACCTCTCACAAAAATACTATAATCTTTTGCAGTAATCAAGCTGAAGAGCAGAGACTAAGCGAGCTCCTATCATCAGACATTATTTCACAACCAATCTCTAGTGAAACAAAACCAAAAAGAACCCGGAAAGCTGCATCTCCTTCCAATCATATAGAGTATCAAATCGGACATCTCAACCATGGTTTTTTGTTTGAAGATATATCAACCGCGTTTCTTACACATCATGAGATATTCCGTCGCTACCGCCTGAGAAGAGAGCCAAAGAGTCTAATTCCGTCAAAGGCCATCGATTCATTTCTTGATTTAGCAGTAGGAGATCTGGTAGTACACGCGAGCCACGGCATAGCAAGATTCCTGGGAATGCAAATACTCAATAGTGATAATGAGGCCGGTAGTTGTGGCGAATTCCTTGCACTTGAATTCGATGAAAAAGCAAAGGTCTATGTGCCTGCAACAAAAATTGAGTTAGTACAGAAATACATATCAGGCTCTGAGCGTAAACCAAAGCTAAGCAAATTAGGCAACCGAACATGGGAAAGGAAAAAACAGATAGCGACGGCAGCCGTTCAGGACATGGCAACCGAACTCATTTCCATGCAGGCAATCAGAGAAGCAAAACAGGGCATTGCCTACCCGAAAGACTCTGAATGGCAGAGGAAGTTTGAATCGGAATTCATATACCAGGAGACAGAAGATCAGCTGCAGGCTATCAGTGATATTAAGAGTGACATGGAGTCATCAAAGCCGATGGACAGGCTCATCTGTGGAGACGTGGGATATGGAAAAACAGAGATTGCGATAAGGGCAGCATTTAAAACCGTAATGTATGGAAAACAGGTAGCTGTCCTGGTGCCGACAACCTTACTTGCTCAACAGCATTACAGGACGTTTATTGATAGGATGGCAGATTATCCGGTTAATATTGATGTGTTAAGCAGATTTAAAACCAAAAAAGAGCAAAAGGGAATATTGGAGGATTTAAAGGAGGGAAAGGTAGATATTGTTATCGGGACGCACAGATTGGTTCAGAAAGATATTACCTTCAAGGACATTGGGTTGATAGTCATAGATGAGGAACAAAGATTTGGTGTGGCACATAAAGAGAAACTAAAGAAGCTGAGAGAATCGGTTGATGTCCTCACGTTAACCGCAACTCCAATACCACGAACACTGCATTTATCCCTGCTGGGCATAAGAGATATTTCGTCTTTGAATACGGCACCCCAGGACAGACAATCAATACAAACAAATTTATTGCGATTCGATTCTAAGGTAATAAGAAATGCAATACTCCATGAATTAAATCGTGATGGACAAGTATATTTTGTACACAATCGCGTAAGAAATATAAACCGTATTGCAGAAACCATTGGAAAGATAGTTCCGGAAGCAAGCATTACTGTCGCTCATGGGCAAATGCCTGAAGGGGTTCTGGAGAAGGAAACGGCAGATTTCATTAATGGGAAGTCAGATATTCTTGTGTCTACAACAATAATAGAATCCGGCCTGGACATTCCGAATGTAAATACGATCTTTATTAATGAAGCAGACCATTTTGGTTTAGCCGATTTACATCAATTGCGAGGTAGAGTAGGACGCTACAAGCACCGCGCTTATGCCTATCTTTTACTACCAATAAACAGGCCGGTTACACCGGAAGCTGAAAAAAGGTTAAAGGCGATTATTGACTTTTCTGAACTTGGAGCGGGTTTTAAGATTGCAATGCGAGATCTTGAAATTCGAGGAACAGGAAATATTTTAGGTATAGAGCAGCATGGGCACATTGCTGCTGTCGGCTATGAAATGTTCTGCAGGCTGCTTGAAATTGTAATTCGTAAGGCTAAAAATGAGCCTGTTCAGGACTACAATGATATCCATATAAACTTAAATCTGGATTCATATCTACCGGACAACTATATCCCTGACATGAAGCTGAAGATAGAAATATACAGAAAGATTAATCGTTTATCCTCTAAACATGAGATAGAGGAGATGGGAAAGGAGCTTGCTGATCGGTTTGGCCAAATACCTGAGTATGTTAAAAACCTATTAATGGAATGTGAAATAAGAGTAGCAGCGCAAGCTTCTCATATCCTTTCACTTATACGAACAAACAGCACTATTATACTTCAGATAGAAAGTTTGCAAAAAGCAGAAATACTCTTTAAAAATGCAAAAAAAATGGTAAAAGTAGTGGCGAGTAACGAACTGCATCTTACGCTGCCCCGAAAGAGGATGTCAACCTATGACACCGCAGATTTCGTAAAAAACTTGTTAATTATAAAATAACCAGCACTGAAAATGATAGATGACAGCTGATATACTTGATTGTATACTGTACTCTATTATAAACCTACAATTAATAGCGCAGGAGAAAAATAGCTCTTGAAGATTTTAAAATTAACCTTAGTTTTTTTCATTATACAACTGTTTTGCTTGCATCAGATAAATGCTGAAAATTTAAATGCTGTACGTGTTATCGTTAACGGTGAAATAATAACAGAGTTTGATATCCAGACACGATCTTATGAGGCATTCAGACTTGCCAGCCAAAAATACACTGAGGCAGGACTGGAATCAAAAAAACAAGAAATAATTCAAAATGCTATTGACGAATTAATTGACAGAAAAATACTTGTACAGGAGGCCAAGAAACTTTTGGTTGACAATCCGGAGCTGTCAGAACAGATTGAAAAAGGTGTTGATGCATTTGTCAAAGGCGCTGTTGATCAAGTAGGTTCTGTCTATAAATTTTATGAACTGGCCAATAAACAGGGAATTAATCCTCTTAAAAAAAGAGCAGAACTAAAGGATGATTTGCTAATAGAAGAGATTATGCGCCAGAATGTTTATAGAAAAATAGTAATTACACCAAAAGGAATTAAGCGCTATTACCAGGATCACATTGACGAATTTTCAATGAAAGGCAGTATGAGCTTCAGGCATATTTTGACAAAGTTTTCCAGTCATGATTCAGATGAAGAGGCAAAAGTTGCTGCAGAAGATCTATTAAACCGGTTGAAAGATGGTGAAGATTTCGATACTTTGGCAAAAGAGCACTCAGGTGGACCGCATGCTGGAAGAGGAGGCTTGTGGGGGTTTGGTGAAGTAAAGGGTTTTAGAAAAGATCTGGTTGCTGCCATTTCTCATTTGAAGGAAGGTGAAATAAGCCATGTAATAAAATCCTCTTTGGGTTTCCACATCTTTAAGATAGAAGAGGTTGTTCAGACTCAAACATTGACCTTTATGAAGGTACAGGAGGAGATCCGCAATACACTTTTTAGAGAAAAATTTGTTAAGATGAAAAAAGAGTATTTGAAGAAACTGAGGAAAAATGTGGTGATAAAAAGATATTAGTGAGTTATAACAATCTCTGCAAATCGGCGTTTTCCTACTTTTAATATCATTCCGCTTTTTATATCAACTTCTTGTGCCGGGTCTGTATGCTTTTTATCATCAATACTTACTCCTCCTTGAGAAACTAATCTTCTTGCCTCTCCATTAGTAGAAGCGAAGCCATGATCCACCAATAGCTTCACTATCCATATTTTGTGTTTCCCGTCTTCATTGGAAGGAAGAGTTATTTGCGGAATATCATCCGGAGTTTTATGTTCTTTAAAAATCCTGTCAAATTCATCTGCAGCCTTCCCTGCTGCCTCATCATCGTAATACCGGCTTACAATCGCTTTTCCCAAGACGATTTTTGCCTGACGTGGATGTTCACTTAATGTGCTTTCTATCTCTTTAATTGCCATGTCTGTTGCCAGTTCAAAATACTTGCGCATAAGGTCATCACTGATTCTCATTGTCTTACCAAAAATCTCTTTTGGTTCTTCATATATACCAATATAATTGCCCAGGCTTTTACTCATCTTTTTATTCCCATCAATTCCCTCCAATAAGGGAGTGGTGAGTGCTACCTGGGGCTTCATATTTGCGTCTCTTTGTAGATCACGGCCGACGAGCAGGCTGAATATCTGGTCTGTGCCACCAATTTCTATGTCACTTTTTACCATTATTGAATCGTATCCCTGCATTAATGGATAAATAAATTCGTGAAGGCTTATAGGAACTCCCGAAGAGTATCTCTTTGAGAAATCATCTCTCTCCATCATCCTAGCCACCGTCATCTTTGACGCGAGTGTAATTACATCGGTAAATTTCATATCTTTAAACCACTCGCTATTGTAGCGAATTTCGGTTTTTTCAATATCCAGTATATTTCCTATCTGATCCAGATAAGTTTTCGCGTTATTGTCTATGTCTTCTTGCGTAAGTTGGGGCCGGGTCTTATTTACACCGGACGGGTCACCAACCATTGCCGTATAATCGCCAATGATTAGAACTGCCGTATGGCCAAGTTCCTGAAAATTACGCAGCTTATGAATTGGAATTGCATTTCCGATATGTATATCTGGAGCGGTAGGGTCAAGTCCCAGTTTAACCCGCATTGGAGTTTGTGTGTTTATCGATTTCTTGAGCTTTTCAACAAGCTCTTCTTCGCGGACGATTTCTAAGACTCCGCGTTTAATAATACTAAGTTGTTCATCGATGCTCTTAAACATGACTTTTCAAAATATGTTTGTAAGAAATTAAAAATGCTAAAGTAAAAGTATTATGACAAATATGGACGGTTATTGGAGCAACTAACGATCCGGTTTTTTCAAATAAATACGCTAACATAAGCCCCAAAACAAAAATTTGTAAAAACACATGGGCGTTCCAGTGTATCAACGCAAAAATAAATCCGCTAATTAGAATAGTTTGCAACTTGTCGCGGGTGGTTCTTACAGCAGACTGCAGGAATCCTCTAAAAAGAAGTTCCTCTACAATCGGCGCAGCCAACATCCCGAAAAAAACCATGAAAGCAAGAACCCCTAAAGAATCCTCATTCAGAAGATTGTTAATGATGTCTTGCTGCTTGGGTTCTATACCAAACGCTCTCAATACGGAATCTACTATAAAACCAGATGCAATTATAGCAGGAAGAACTATCATGTAATGTTTCAGGCCGGTTTTAACATCGTCCTTCCAGTTACGGATAGTTAAGCCTAATGATGCTACAGGCAGACCATATCCTGTTCGAACGATCTTAAAAATATAAAGGCATGTTACAATATTTACAACCAGTGACAAGCTGAGGAGAATTGTGTTCTGCCCGTATGTCTCTACTAAGTCTAATCCAAAAACCTGCTTAACTACTTTTATAAGAACAGGGATCCCTGCCAACATTAAAAGCAGATAAAGCAAGAATACCTTAAATATATCCCTTAAATTCCAATGTTTATCATCGGTCCTTTTTAAGTCGTTCACTTTATATTATTGTAAATAATATACCATTTTTAAATGGCATGGAAAGATAACATATCCTGCTTACTTATCGTTTCTTGCTTTTAGCCACTGTCTTCTTTTTTACTGTCTTCTTCGCTACTTTTTCCACAGTCTTCTTGACTACTTTCTTTACTATTTTTTTAACTGGCTTCTTCTCTGCTTTCTTTGCTACCTTTTTTACAGCTTTCTTCTCTACCTCTTTTTCCACCTCTACTTTTTTCTTTTTCTTGCCCGTTACTTTTTTATCTTTCTTAACACCCTTTATGTGCTCATCATATTCATCTTCATCCATAAGAAAATCGAGGTCATAGTCCTCTGGCAACCTTACCTTAATGAACCAACCATCTCCATAGGGATCTCTCTGCAAAACTTTTAAACTGGTAGGCAGATCTGAGTTTACCTTCACGACAGCACCATTTAATGGTGCTATTAAATCATGAAGAGTATTCATGGATTCGACCTCACCATAAGAAATGCCATCAATTACTTCTTCTCCAACTTTTGGCAAACAAAGGTCTATAAGATCTCCAAGTTCGCCTAAAAGATAATCAGTTATCCCAATTGTTACGACTTTCCTTTTTAACTCAACCCAGTTGTGCTTCGGTGAATATTTAAGTTTTACTTTTTTCATTTTAATTTAATATAAAATTGTTTAGTCTCGTATAAAGTGGACCTGTTGGGGTTAATCTGCTTTGTATTAACGATAGAGACGTTACCTTTTCGCGACCGAAGTAACACTCTGTTCCTGAATTTAACGTATTTTTTAGTTTAGATATGTTTTTCTGTGATTTGACTCTGCCAAGCGTAATATGTCCAACATATTTTTTGGATTCCTTTTTTATACCAAGCGGTTCAACTCCTTCGTCAAGCCTTTCATAGATCTTGAAAAGATTATTACCTCGTTCCTGTACACAGACAAAAACCACACGTGGCTTATTAAGACTTGGAAATGCACCAATATTTCCAATACTGATACTGAATGGTTCTATATTGGAAGCGGCATCACTAATAACTTTATTCAAGTTGATAAGGGATTCCTTCTCTATATATCCAATAAATTTCAAAGTTAAATGGATATTTTCCGGTGAAACCCATTTAACATCAGCACCCGTCCTCTTTAACGTGCTCAAGTATTCAGATAGTTCGTTCTTTATTTCACTATTAATTTCTATAGCAATGAATACCCTAATAGTCATTTAAATTCTACCGTCGTTTTCTGGAAAATCCAGTATTAGTCTGATAAAAAAGTATTTATTGTGTATTCCAGCCTTTTTAGAGTCTTGTCTTTACCTAATAGCTCTAAAGTTTCAAAAATTCCCGCACTTGCGCTTTTTCCTATCAGTGCGACTCTTATCGGCTGGGCCAATTTACCAAACCCAATATTGTGTTCTGTTGTAATTGACCGCAAACAACTTTCCAGCTCTTCAATTGAAGAGAAATCTTTGACTTCCTTCAGCTTTTTTAATGCATCTATTATCAAAGATGAATTACCCTTTTTCAGATGTTTTTTTACTGCCGCATCTTCATACTCAATTTCATCAGAAAAAAACGGGGTTGTTAGAGTTACAAACTCTGGCAATGTTCTAAACCGCTCCTTGTATAACTCTACCAACTTATGCAACCATTCATCTGAAACCACATTATTATCCAAATTTGCATCTTTAATGTATGGCTGTAATTCACTGACAAGGTCTCCAAC
>JABGRF010000383.1:2405-7517 GCA_018648405.1 Candidatus Scalindua sp. | reverse complement strand
ATTATGACATAACACCTGATATCATGACTCTTGCCAAGGCGCTTGGAAATGGTACAGCCGTGGGCGCTATGGAGGCAACTAAGGAGGTTGCCAAAAGCCTGGTACCTGGAAGCCATGCTTCAACTTTCGGAGGAAACCCTCTTGCATGTGCGGCATCAGCAGCTGTATTTGAAGTTATTGAGTCGGAAGGATTGCTAGATAATGCGACAAAAATGGGTAATTATACTCTTGAACAGATAAGGAATATGGCAAAAGAGCTTGATATTATTAAAGAGGTAAGAGGTGTTGGGTTGATGATAGGTATCGAACTTACAATTCCTGCAGCAGAGGTGGTAAAAAAGTGTATGGACGAAGGGTTATTATTGAACTGTACTCATGACAGTGTGATACGAGTCATGCCACAGCTGAATATTAAAAAGGAACATATAGACGAAGGTTTAGGGATATTAAAAAATATTTTAAAATCTGTTAATTAATAATTATAGGTGAACGTATGAAGTGTAAAGACCTGGTTTCAGTTGCGGATCTTGAGAGAGATGATATCGATAAGCTGTTTGCATTGACGGCAGAGATGAAGGCGTCATGTAAAAGAGGTGATACCGATCTCTGTCTTGCCGGCAAAACGCTTGGAATGATTTTTGAGAAGAGCTCTATGCGAACAAGGGTATCCTTTGAAGTTGCAATGACTCAAATGGGTGGACATGCAATATATCTGACCAAGCATGATATAAACATTGGTGAGCGTGAATCTATAAAGGACGTTTCAAAGGTTTTATCTCGGTTTATTGATTGTATTGCGATCAGGACATATGACCATAAAACAGTTACTGAGCTCGCCGGTTGTTCATCTGTGCCTGTGATAAATGCACTATCTGACTATACCCACCCGTGTCAGGCACTTACAGACTTATTCACTGTAAAAGAAAAGCTAGGTACTCTTGACAACGTTAAGATAGCCTACGTTGGTGATGGAAATAATGTTGCAAGGTCGTTAGCTTTTTTATGTGCAAAACTTAAAGTAACGTGCATTGTTGCTACTCCAGAGAACTATGGATTATCTGAAGAGTTCTTAGGTGAGCTTGAAAACAGTGTCAAAGACAAGGACTCCTACATAAAACAGATCACCGATCCTGAAGAAGCGGTCAAAGATGCAGATGTAATTTACACTGATACATGGATTAGTATGGGAGAAGAAGAAGAAGCTGAAACCAGACGTAAGGATTTTGAGGGTTTTCAGGTTAATAGTAAATTAGTTTCACATGCAAAAAAAGATGTTTTTGTCATGCATTGTCTGCCAGCCCATCGAGGCGAGGAGATTACTGATGATGTTATTGATGGCAAGCATTCTATCGTATACGATCAGGCAGAAAACAGGTTACACGTCCAGAAGGCACTGTTAAAGCTTCTCATTAACAGGTAAGCCTGGTTTTCGTTCAGTTAAAATTTATTAAATACGTAAAATAAAGTAGATAGAGGTAAATAATATAATGCGAATAGACGGAAGAAAGCCGGATGAGATGCGCCCGGTTTCAATAGAAAGAAACTATACAAAATTTGCACATGGATCTGTTCTTATATCAGTTGGGAACACCAAGGTAATTTGCACCGCTTCCATTGAAGAAAGCGTGCCTCCTCACAAAAAAAATAGTGGAGAGGGTTGGATTACGGCAGAATACTCTTTGCTGCCTGGCTCTACGCCAAGAAGGGTGTCAAGGGAGTCATCCCGAGGTAAGGTAGGAGGCCGTACTCATGAAATTCAAAGATTGATAGGGCGGTCTATGCGCGCTATAGCTGATCTCTCGGCAATAGGTGAGAGGACTATATGGCTTGACTGTGACGTCATTCAGGCAGATGGAGGAACGAGGGTTGCCTCTATTACCGGCGCATATGTTGCTTTAGTTGATGCTATCAGTTGGTTGAAAAAGAACGCGGAAATTACAGGAGAACCTCTTGTAGGGAGTGTAGCGGCTGTGAGTGTTGGAGTGGTAGGTGGTGTACCATTGCTGGATCTGTGTTATGAGGAGGATGTTACGGCTGATGTTGATATGAATATAGTTCTGACTGGAGATGGAGAGTATATAGAGTTGCAGGGTACGGCAGAGAAACAGACATTCTCAGAAGAAGAGCTCGCTCAAATGATGAGACAGGCAAAAAAGGGAATAAGCGAATTAACCCTGATCCAAAAGGATGCGTTGCAGGGCTAGTGCTATTATGATCAAGACAAGTGGAATCGTGATTGGGACTCACAATAAAAACAAGAAAGAGGAGATCAGAAAAATCCTGAAAGAGATGTCATTGCCGCTACTGGATCTGGAGGATTTTGATGACGCCCCTGACGTTGTTGAAGATGGTGTTACTTTTGAAGAGAATGCGGCTAAAAAGGCACTTCAGCTGGCAGACTTTTGTAATATGTCTGTTATGGCAGATGATTCTGGGTTAGAGATTGATGCGTTGGATAAACGGCCAGGAGTTCTTTCCTCGCGGTATTGTGGTGAGGATACCGGTTACGAAGAGAAATGTCTTAAATTGTTTGAGGAATTAAAGAACGTTCCTTTTGATAAGAGAACGGCAAGATTTCGTTGTGCAATTGCCCTGGCAGAGCCAGGAAAGTTGCACTTTGTTGTAGAGGCTAGCTGTGAGGGCCTGATTAATACTGAACCTCTTGGTCGAAATGGTTTCGGATATGATCCTATATTCTATGTACCTGAATATAAGCAGACGATGGCAGAATTAGGTTCTGATATAAAGAATCGGATTAGCCACAGGGCGTTAGCCTTGGATCTTTTCAAAGAGCGGTTGCAAAAATTTATTAAAGGAGAATTACATTGAGAAGCAAAGTTATAGTATCTTTACTGTTTTTAGTTGCAACATTCTGTTTAGGTTTTTCAAATGTATATGCTGATGATATAGACACAACTACAATATATGCGGAAAAGTGTGCGCTATGTCATGGTGGTGACGGCAAAGGAACATCTACAGGTATCGATTTTGGAACGAAGGATTTCACTGATAAGGAGTGGCAGGCATCTCGTACTGACGATGAGTTTGTAAACTCAATTACGCATGGAAATCCTGAAAATGATAATTATATTCCATTTGGTGATATGTTGTCAGAAGATGAGATTAAGGCAATGGTGCCTCATGTAAGAGCATTTGCACATTGAGACGTACTCGGTTTTTCACGGGGCAATTTGCCCTGTGAAAAACCGCAAATATTTTAATTTAATAGTTTCTGTACTTATGCACAGGCTAAAAAATCATTAACTGTTGTAATAGAGGTTTCGTTTGAAAATCAATAATATTCGTAATTTTTGTATTATAGCTCACATTGACCATGGCAAGTCTACACTTGCAGATTGTCTGCTTAAAACTGCAAAGGCAATTAATCCGAGAAAATTCCGTGACCAATTACTGGACAATATGGATCTGGAGCGAGAACGTGGTATTACCATAAAGGCAAGTGCAGTTACTTTGGAATATGAAAAAGATGGAGAGATATACTCTCTAAATCTGATAGACACACCGGGGCATGTTGATTTCAGTTATGAGGTGTCACGTAGTCTCAGCGCCTGTGAGGGCGCATTGCTTCTTGTTGATGCGGCACAGGGGATAGAAGCTCAGACAATAACTAACATGTATATGGCGATGGAGAAAAACCTTGAGATTATACCGGTTCTCAGCAAGATAGATATAAAATCTGCCAGGCCGGAGGAGGTAAGTGAAGAGATAGTCAGTATCCTTGGTGAAACAGACGAAGAGGTTATTGCTGTGAGCGCTAAAACCGGTCTTGGAATAGAGGGCGTTTTTGATGCCATAATAACACGCATGCCGTCACCGGAAGGTGATTCTAATGCACCTTTACGAGCCCTGATCTTCGATTCTGTCTACGATGATTACCGTGGTGTGATTGTATATTTCAGGATCGTTGACGGTTCTATCAAGGTCGGTGATAACATTTTAATGATGAAAACCAACAGAACATTTCTAATTACTGAGCTCGGAGTATTCAGACCTGAAATGACTTCGGTAGACAAATTAAGTGCCGGAAGTGTTGGCTATTGTGTTGCCAGTATAAAGTCGATACATGACGTTCATGTTGGCGATACTATAACATTAAAGGAGGAAAAAGCTACGGAGGCCCTGCCGGGTTACCGTAAACCGCTTCCCATGGTTTTTTGTGGATTATACCCTACTGCCAACACTGATTTTATGCCTTTAAGAGATGCGATTGAGAGACTATGGCTTAACGACTCCTCCTTTTCCTTTGAACCTGAAACATCGCAGGCTCTGGGATTCGGATTCAGATGTGGATTTCTCGGTCTTTTGCACATGGAAATTGTACAGGAACGATTAGAGAGAGAGAGCAATGTCGGGTTGGTACAAACGGCTCCAACCGTGACATATGAAATATTAACCCATGATGGTAATATAGTTCATGTTGACAATCCGGAAAAGTTACCTCCTGTCGGTTCCATAGATGAGTTTAGAGAACCGCTAGTTGAAGCCAAAATTATTCTTCCGTCTGAGTATATCGGGGCAATTATGCAGTTAGTAGACGAAAAGAGGGCGACTTACAAGAGTACCGACTATATGGGAGAAAAGCGAGCCGTGCTTACGTATACAATGCCTCTAGGAGAAATAATCTTTGATTTCTATGATAAACTAAAATCACTTACAAGGGGATTTGGTACTCTGGACTATGATCTTATCGGTTACGTGCCTGATGATCTTGTAAAACTGGATATACTGGTTGGTGGACAGAAGGTGGACGCTCTATCGTGCATTGTTCATCGAAAGAAGGCTGATTATAAGGGGAGAAATCTGGTAAAGAAATTAAAGAAAGATATTTCACGACATATGTTTGAGATTCCTATTCAGGCAGCTATAGGGAGTCGCGTTATTGCGAGAGAGACAATACGCGCAATGTCTAAAAATGTTACTGCAAAATGTTATGGTGGCGATGTAACCAGAAAACGAAAGCTCCTTGAGAAACAGAAAGAAGGAAAAAAGAGAATGAAGAATGTCGGAAATGTAGAAATCCCACAAAGTGCATTTTTATCTGTACTGTCTATAGATGATTAAGTGTGCTGGATTGATACCGTTTGTAAATTG
>JABGRF010000383.1:0-2305 GCA_018648405.1 Candidatus Scalindua sp. | reverse complement strand
AAACCAGACTTGAAAAACGGTGTAGAAAAAAAGAAGATTAAAAAGGAAAAGGGTTTTTTTCGTGAAAATATCGAATCAATCCTGATAGCAGTAGCACTGGCGTTTGTGTTGAGGTTTTTTGTTGTGGAAGCATTTAAAATCCCGACAGGTTCGATGGCCCCAACATTATTAGGAGTGCATAAAAATGTTAAATGCCCCAACTGTAACTGGAAATTCAAGAGTAATCATAATAACAATTATGTAAAATGTTCAAATTGTTTTTACAAGATTCATATATCTGATAATGGGAAAAAGGGCGGAAGCAGGATACTTGTAAACAAGTTCTCTTACGATTTTGGTAAACCCAGGAGGTGGGATGTTGCCGTGTTCAAATATCCATTTGGCGATGTTTCATGCATGTCATGTGGTTTCTCTGCAAGCCAATCAATGATGTGTGAAAAATGTACAAATTCTCCAAAAAAAGAGAACTTTTTTACTAGCAAGGTTAACAGTTTTTTTAAGCGTTCTTTTGGTATTAACCAATATCACAAGGTAGTGTGCAAGTCATGTAATACCGTTGGTGCTATTTATTGTGAACAGTGTGGCTCTACAAATGTGAACGTTGTCCGCAAAAATTATATAAAGAGATTGATAGGTTTACCTGAGGAAAAACTGCAGATTGTAAATGGGGATATTTACGTTAATGATAAGATAGTGAGAAAGCCTGAAAAAGTTCAGGATTCACTTTGGGTACCAATTTTTGATAGTAATTATCCTGCAAAACAGGAGATAGTTGAAAATTGGGAAGTACAGGGCGATAATTGGGTTATTAGTAAGGATAGGTTGCATTTAAAAAAACCTGATGGAATTGAACAGAAATCATATATAACGTTTAAAAGGGCTATTACAGATAATAGCGTCTATAATAGCGAAATAACCGATGTTGTAAGTGCGGATGTACTGTTGGCATTTGATGTTACTGCTACCGGAAATAGTGGAGGCATTTCAATATTATTGGAGGAGAACGGAAAATCTTATGAGGTATTTGTTCGCACTCGGGAAGAGAAAAGCGAGTCTTACATAAAGATTTCAGGTTCAATTGTTGCCAGCAACTCTGATGCTTTTATAGAGCCGGGAAATGAATGTAGAATAGAATTTTCAAATGCTGACAATGAGATTATCCTGAAACTAAACGACTCAGTTATCTTCTCTCATACTTACGACACTGATTTGTCGTCATTGGACGGTTATACAAAGTCATGCAAATTGAGGTTTGGTGGAATAAATACTGATGCCGTTTTTGAGGATATTTTAATTTCTCGTGATGTTTACTATTCAGAAACCGGGGAATGGGGGGTTTACGATCCTGTAGAAATTGGAGAGAAGCAGTACTTCTTTCTTGGTGATAATAGTAGAAATAGTAACGATAGCCGGTATTGGAAATTTGTTCCTGAGAGCAATATGGTGGGAAGGGCCTTTATGGTATTTTGGCCTTTAAAAACTATTAAAATTATCAGGTAGACACATAAGGGCATAGAATGAAATTAATACAAGCTGTTGAAATAACGAAAACGTTTGGTAAAAAAGTTGCTGTAGATCACGTCAACTTTGAGCTTCATTCCGGTGAGATAGCAGGCCTTCTTGGACAAAATGGTGCCGGTAAAAGCACTGCATTTTCAATGGTTATTGGCATGATCAAGCCGGATCATGGAAAGGTTTACTTTCGCGGAGCTGATGTTACAGATATGCCGATATATATGCGCGCAAGATTGGGCATGGGATATCTTTCACAGCAGCCATCAATATTTCAACGTTTATCTGTTGAAGAAAACGTATTAGCAGTGCTTGAAACAACTAAAATTCCATATAGAGAACGAATGAAAAAACTGAATCAGGTTTTGGGAGAGTTGGGATTAACACATTTGTCAAAGAAGATGGCTTTTACGCTTTCAGGTGGGGAACGAAGACGTCTTGAGATTGCAAGAGCGATATCAACATCCCCTTCACTTATTCTTCTGGATGAACCATTTTCCTTTATCGATCCAATAGCTGTTGCTGAAATCCAGGATATCGTCCTAAGTCTTAAAGAAAAGGGTATTGGGATATTAATTACAGACCATAATGTACGAGAAGCATTAAGCATTACGGATCGTTCATATATTCTAAATTCTGGATCAATAGTTACGAGTGGAACGACGCAGGAATTGGTTAATGATCCACTTGCTAGAAAATCGTATTTTGGAGAAAACTTCCTGAGTAACGATATAAGAGCAAAAGAGTCCTTTAAAACTTACGCGGAAGATAGTGAAGAAGAGGAAATGCAAGA
>JABGRF010000287.1:1313-7592 GCA_018648405.1 Candidatus Scalindua sp. | reverse complement strand
ATGCCTATCCTTATACTCCGGAACAGTGGTCAAGTATAATCGACATCATGCACGATACCAAAGCATCCAAAAAGTTTATGACAATAGAAGATACAGATAAGATAAAGGTCTATTTGAAAAATATGAGTCAGACAAAATAATAGGATAATGGGAGATCTAAGAAATGGAAGATGAAAAGGTACAGAATGTAACTACACGATTAGAGAGTGGGTTGAGTAGGAGAGCCTTTGTGAAACGAGGCCTTGCAATTGGACAGGCAGTATTCATAGGTGGTGTATTGGTTGGGAATTTTGCAGGGTGTACGACTGCACAGAAGAAGGAAGAAGAGGCAAAGGCCGGAGGGAAGAAGAGTATCAAGTTTGCTCACATAACAGATACCCATGTTACATTCTCCGGAAAAAACGGTACCGCCCTGAAGGAGGAGAGCTTCAATATCTTCAGGGATGTAATAGACCAGGTCAACAATATGCCCGATATTGACTTCCTTCTCTTTGGTGGTGACAATATAAACAATACGGATCCCGGCGCAAAAGATTTTAATGAGTTTATGGACATCATGTCTGGCGTCAAGGTTCCATACTTTGCACAGTTTGGTAACCGTGAGGTCTCTCCACTTCCACCAGGAATCGCACTATCAAAGAAACAGTACGCAGAAAAGATGAAGGGACACGGACTGGATATGGGTCGCTATTCGTGGAGCGTATCACCTGTGCCAGGTCTGAGGATATTGGGTCTCGACACAACTATAGAGGGTCACGATAACGGTGAAATACCTGCAGAAGAGCTCAACTGGATAAAGGATCAGATCATAAAATATCCAAATGATGTGATTATCACGCTCAGTCATCACCTCTTACTTCCCACATGGGGAAACAGGGATATACCAAAGTGGAAGAAAAAATATCTCCTGAAGAACTATCTGGAGGTTAATGCGGTCCTTGATGCAGCCCCTCAGATAAAAGCGTGTCTGATGGGACATCATCATGTCTCAAAGGTTCAGACGGTTAACGGGCTCCACTATATCGCATCACCTGCAACGGTTCAATACCCGCATGCCTTCAGGACGATAACGATTAACGATAACGAAGCCAGGCTGGAATTTCATCAGGTCAGGGCCCAGGGGATAATAGAGCTGGGACAGCACAAGCTTTTAATGAGCAAGAATGCAGAAGAGTATGCAGGTGGCAGTGCTGGAGATATACTGGCGTACTGTCATGGTGGTAAGGGTGATAATGATGTTGTGCTGAGGCTTAGATGAGACAAGATGCAAGATTCACCGCAAAGACGCAAAGAGCGCAGAGGGAATCATAAAGGCAAGATGTTGTGGTTTAGGATACGATTTAAAAACCAATAGATTGCTGTTGCCATTCTGCTTTTCCTCTTGATTTTTGTTGGACGTTTATTATTCTACTATGAGTTGCACTCCTCGCTGAACAGAAGAGTTTTATTCTTTGTGCATTTTAAATGTTCTATATGAAACAGACTCTGGAACAACTTATAGATGAATCTATAGAGCTTGAACTAAATGTTGCAGGTGTGTACAAGATTTTCTTAAATACATTCCCTGAAGATTCAGAGTTGTGGTCGAGGCTTGTCAGTGAAGAAGAAAAGCATGCAGACTTAATCCAGAGTATGAAAAGTACATTTTTATTGCCACATCAATTTCCTTCTGACCTCCTGGTCTCGTCGGTGGAAATACTGAAAAAAACAAATAAAAGGTTGATTGCAAAAATAAAGGAGTACGGCAAGAAACCTCCTTTGAGGGAGTCAACATTTAAGATTGCTCTGGATATCGAGAGATCAGCCGGAGAGTTTAGCTTTAATCTTGCCGCGGAAAAATTACCCGAGTCCAGTATCATGAAAATATTTCAGATGTTAAACAAAGATTGCAGGGGTCATACAGAAAAGATTAACACCTATATGGATAATAAAGGAATTAGTTTAGTGATTAATAAGTAAGAAGTTAAAATGCTAATCGAGCTCTGATCTTATCACACTAAAGCACATGGGAAATATATTTGTTGATAGGGGTGGCGAGGTATATAAATTTGTGTCTGAGAACGACCGTCCTGTACACGTCCGTTTCCCGGTTAAACTTGCCGTAAAAATAGAGGAAGAATTCCCAGAATTTTTTTACTATTCTGACTTCGTATTAAATTTGAACAAAGGAGAGGTATTCATTATTACAGATTCTCCGATCCCCAAAGGATCTCTCTTGATAATGCATTTTTACATACCTCCTGAAGAAAAACTTCTGGGTGAGTTTGAGGGTAAAGTGACGGGTATAAACCATGATAATAATTATCCTAAAGGGGTATTTGTGGAGTTTAAAGGTAGCTTTGGAAACGAGATGATAATATTCACAGACTACCTGGATGAGAAGAAGCACTTAATTGACATTGATATCTAAACTGTGAGATGGCACATGCGGCCAAATTACTCACGGTTTATTCATTTAATATTTTTAACATATGTTTGTGGATTTTTCCATTTGAGGCAGCGACGTTTTTCATCATAAGACTGTACCTCTTGCCCTGTGCATCAGTAATCCTTCCTCCGGCTTCTGTTATTATCAGACTGCCGGCTGCAAAATCCCACGGATTCAACTTTAATTCCCAGTATCCGTCAAACCTGCCGCAGGCAGTATAACAGAGATCCAACGCTGCTGAACCCGTCCTTCTTATACCATGGACGTTTTCGTAAAAGAATTTTTTCATCTGGCCAAGGCTTTTCCTCATCAATAAGCCCCTCTCATAGTAAAACCCTAAGACCAGTAGTGATTTGTTCAGTTTGTTTACGTTTGAGACATTGATTTTTTTATTGTTGAGAAATGCTCCTCTATTCTTTTCTGCAAAAAAAAGCTCTTTCTTAAGTGGATCAAAAACAACACCAATCAGAGGCTTCCCTTTTTTGTACAATGCGATTGACACACAGAACATAGGAAATTTATGATAGAAATTGTTTGTGCCGTCCAGCGGATCTATTACCCAGCAATAATCAGACTTGTGTATTTCTTCACCTGATTCTTCTGTTAGTAGAGAATGGTCTGGGAATCTGCTTTTTATTATACTGATAATCTTGTTCTCAGAAGCTAAATCTGCTTCTGTTACCAGGTTATACGTATCCCCTTTGCTCGTGGCATTTACGTTTTTGGAATAATAACGTAATATTATCTTTCCTGCTTCTTTGGCTGCCTTTATAGCTGTGGCTTTCATTTTTTATTTTTTCAGAAGATAGTAAAGTCTGCCGTAAGTATTTAAATTTCCCGCTTTATACATTGCCCTGTCACCAATTCCGAAAAATACATCTGCCCTGGCGGGTGTTTTTATAGCACTTCCGGTATCCTGGTCCAGAACAAAGAAAGATTTCTCCGCATGCCACTTTTCATTAGACCTGCTGGCACCTCCCGGCCTTTGTGTCCCAATCGTGGCAAAGGCTAATCCGCCCGGTGGAAAGACTTTCTTATCGGTTGCTATACTTCGCATCGAGGTTACAGGTACGCCTATGGATCCATGAGGAACAGCATGAGGAACTTTCTTAAAGAAGATATATCTGTCGTTCTGCCTGAGGTAGTGATCTAATTCGTCAGGATGTTGATCAAAATATTCTATTAATACAGGAAGGGTTAGCTCTTCTTCCTGGACCTTGCCGTCCAGAACTAATAACCTGCCGATACTTGTATAAGAGTGTCCTGAATTTCCTGCATATCCTACATACACCTTCTTGCCTGACGGAAGCCTAATCTGACCGGAACCCTGAACGTGGATGAGATAAGCTTCCAGTTTTGACTTGAGGTAGGCGATTTCAGTACCTTTCAGCAGATTACGCTCCTCAATTTCACGGCGGGTGAAATAGGGTTTTTTGAAATCTGTTGGCTTATCATAAAGCGGGTAACGAAATGTTGCAGTAGGTGTTAGACTTCCATCGTAAATGGGAGTCCCGTAACCGGTAAAATGAACCTCTCCTTCATACATTTTTCCGATAGCCTGAAAAACCCTGAAGTTATTGGAGACAAAATCGTTCAATTCCTTAGCATTCTTACATCGTATGTATCCTTCCCGGAAAAACTCTAAAGTTTCCTTCTGCTTTTCAGGTGTAAAACCGATCGAACTGAAGGCCTTCGGGTAAGACTTTGTTTTTTTTAAATATTCTATACTGTTGTCTATGGATTGTAATAAGAGCTCTTTGTCATAATCATCTCTAAATTCAGGAAATTGTTCCGGATTTGAAATCTCAGAAAGACCCAGTCCCGGTTTCATTGGCAGCAGATGAGGCTTTTTTACGGCTGATGAACAACCTGCCTGCAGGATAATAAACAGCACCGAAACTACCAATAAACGATTAAAACTGTTCTTTCTTGATTTCATTAAGTAGTTGCTCCTTTTCCTGAAAAATGTAGAGGATTAAATCTCTATATGTTTGCTATTGGACAATTTGCATTCATTTAATTATTATAATACCATAGCATGGCATAGTCACAATCAAATTAAAAACAATTTAGAGAGTCAGGGATTAATATTTTTTCCGGAGGTTTATATCCATGGTGAGAAAATTATTTATTGTATTCGTTTTATGCTCGGTTGCCTTGTATGGATGTGCTACTAATCCGGTTACCGGTAAACGTGAGCTGGGATTGGTTCCAAAATCCTATGAACTTCAGATAGGTAGCAAGCAATACTTACCCAGTCGTCAGATGCAGGGTGGAGACTATGTAGTTGATCCGGAATTGGCTAAATATGTAAATGATATAGGCCAGAAATTGGCCGCAGTAAGTGATCGCAAACTGCCTTATGAATTTGTAGTGCTTAACAACTCTGTACCAAATGCCTGGGCTCTGCCGGGGGGGAAGATAGCAGTTAATCGTGGATTGTTGACAGAACTGAATAGCGAAGCCGAACTGGCCGCAGTTCTGGGGCATGAGATAGTACACGCTGCGGCAAGACACGGGGCGAAAGGGATGGAACGTGGAATTCTGCTTCAGGGAGCAGTGGTGATAACAGGTATCGCTGCACGTGGAAGCAATTATGAAAATCTTGCCGTACGTGGATCCCAAACTGCAGCAGGTCTGATCAATCAAAAATATGGACGGAATGCTGAGAGCGAATCAGACCTCTATGGTATGAAATATATGTCACGAGCCGGATTCGATCCAAGGGCTGCCATCAGCTTACAGGAGGTATTCGTAAGGTTGTCCGAAGGACAGGAGACAGACTGGTTATCCGGGCTATTTTCCAGCCATCCACCATCACAACAACGAGTTGAAGCGAACCGTGTTACAGCCAAAACCCTGCCGGAATCCGGAGAGTTGGGTGTTCAGCGTTACAAGGATAAGATTGCACGTCTTATACAAACGAAGGATGATTACCATGCATTCGACATGGGACGGAAAGCGCTTAGTGAAGGGAATGTCAAAGAGGCTTTGACTCTAGCGAAGCAGGCAATGGTAGGTGAGCCCAATGAAGGACAATTCCATGCCTTAGTTGGAGATGTATACATGAAACAGGAGGAATACCAGGATGCCCTGACAAGCTACAACAGGGCAGTAGAACTTAACGGTGAATTCTTCTATTTCTATGTTCAGCGCGGGTTGAACAAACAGAAACTGGGAGATCAGCAGGGGGCTCGTATAGATCTTGAGAGAAGTACAAAACTGCTCCCTACTGCACCGGCTTTGAATGCACTCGGTAATATGTCTTTGGCTCAAGGGAATCAGCCGGAAGCGATGAAGTATTTTAAAGATGCTTCTACTTCTAACTCAGAGCCTGGCAGACAGGCTGCACGTTCATTTGTAACGCTTGACATGCGCCAAAACCCAGGCAGTCACATAAAGACACGTATCAACCTGGATAAGAGGCGATATGTTATTGTTACAGTCACCAATCCTACTCCAGTATCTGTCAGTGAAGTGAAGGTGAAAATACTTTATCCTGATCCGCAGGGCAAGGCGCTTGAAATGGCAAAAGAGGTAAGGGGTGTTCTCTCTTCCGGAAAGTCAACTATTGTTGAAACCGGTATTGGGCCTGTTGATGATCCTAAGACATTAAGATATATGAGAGCAAATGTTCTCAAGGCTAATGTGGTGGAATAATCATGAAAAAAACAATCGTTTTCCTGTTATTAATCCTGCTGTTTTCTTGTCCGTGTATACAGGCGGAGATGTCTATGAGGATAACATCCAGGGATGTACAGTCTGCTGAGAAAATAGTAGCGGCTAATAGCAAAGAGGTAGTGGAAACAATAAAGGCAACAGAGGTAACGGGAGCAGTAGAGACGGTAGAG
>JABGRF010000287.1:0-1213 GCA_018648405.1 Candidatus Scalindua sp. | reverse complement strand
AAAAGGAGGTAGTAGCCCCAGCGGAGGTAATAGAGCCGATAGTCACAGTAGAGGTCAAAGTGGTAGAAGAGGAGGAAGAGGCAAAAAAATTAGCGGGAGCAACAGAGCCAACACGGGCAAAAGAGATAGTAGGTTCAGCAGAGGTACTAGTACCAACTGTGGCAAAAGAGACCAAAGTGGTAGTAGAGACAAAGGAGATAGAAGGTGTAGTAGCGGCAAAAAAGGCAGTAGTAGTATCAGTGGAGAAGAAATCAAAAAAAACTATAGAGAGAGAAGATGCTGGTGCAGTTGATTACAAGGATTTGGGGCTTCGTTCCTTAGAGTTAAATCCAGATGAGTATCCGGACAAAGTTATCGCTCTGCTTGAGCCTCATAAAGATAACAAGGACAACGATAGTGTTCTATTCTATAACAGTCTGGGTTTGGCTTATAAAAGCAAAGGAAGGTTTGAGGATGCAATTGCTGTATACAAAAATGCATTAGAATTAGTGGCAAACGTACCTGTACCTTCAATTCAATATAATTTAGGGATTGCTTATTATTATAATAGCGAATTGCCTGAATCATTAAACTGTTTCCTGAATAGCTCTACACAAAGAGTCGATCACCCCGGTACAATAAAATGGATTGAGCATCTGGCTGGTGAATTAGATGTATTTAATGTCCCTGATACCACTGAATTGAAGTTAGTTTCTAAGCAGAAGATAAGCGTTAACAGGAAAAAAGATGATAGAGAGTCAAGGGTCAGGGTGTATTTGACACGCGATGGAGGCCGTATCCAGGAGCTGTCAGTTAAGGATAAAATATATGCATACGGTATTGACAGTGATACTGAGAGGCCGGTAGATTATATAATTATTGATGATGATGGTGATGGTAATTTTGATAATGTAATAAATACAAAAGGTAAATTTGGAGTCCCGACGTGGGCGTATAATCCTGAATAGATTATACACTCTCCTGCTCAACGGCTGTTCTATTGAAGGAGGGGTTCGTAATATATTATTCCGCACTTAGTATCTTTCAGAACAATGTCTCAGATATACAATATAACACACGAAATTTTGCCACCACCAATAGGTGACATTGAATACGTCTATAATGATGAACAGATCATTATAGTAGACAAACCGGCAAATATGTTGTCAGTGCCCGGTAGGACTCCTGATAAAAAGGACTGTCTTATTCACCGTGTTCAGAAGCGTTTCCCTGA
>JABGRF010000244.1 GCA_018648405.1 Candidatus Scalindua sp. | reverse complement strand
CATTTGGAGTTATCTTGTAGATAAGGCCTTCCGGCTCACAGGATGCATAAATATTGCCATCATTATCAATAACAAGATCGAGTATGTTTGAATACGGAGAATCAAAAAAGACAGATGGTATACCGTTATCTGAAATCTTATAGATTACTCCGTTGTCACCGGTAGCCGCATATATGTTGCCGCTTTTATCTGAAATCATATCCCATATATATGGGACAGGAAGTTCGCAGAACATCTCTCCTTCGCCTTTCGATGTGATTCGGTAGATCCTGCCATGAGGTAATGTGCCGGCGTAAATATTTCCTGCAGAATCTATAACAAGGGTTTGGACGTGCAGCTCAGGGGTTTTAAAATATTCTACAACATTTCCATCATGTTTTACTTTAAATATTGACCCCGGGTTGCCGGTACCGGCAAAAAGTGAATCAGTACCGTCTGCCACCATGCACCAGACATATGCTGCCGGTATCTCATTAAGTTTATTTTTGCCGGGTGACAATGTGAAATTTCCTAAACTATTTACCGACACATTGTGCAACTTTCCCTTTGAAATATCTATCGGATCAGTGTTTGCCCACATTTTGGTAGTAACTGCATATGCAGAAGGTGTGTTTAATGTAAGGATGGTAAAGCCCGTTAAGACGATGAGGAAATTAATATTTTTAAAGAAATTTTTCATTATTAAGAAGGGTAGGCACCGCCCACGTAAATTCAATATTTAACTCTCATTGTTTACAAATAGAGTGATAGTCTGTTTGCCATTGATAAGCCAATCAGTCGGAATTTGTTTAACCATTTCACTCCATAGCGGGGTGACGCCACTCTGATTTGACAGGGACATTATACTTAAAAAAGAATTTGGCAGTGATGGAAAATCTTCACCCATATACGTCAGGCCTTTTCTGTTTAATCTGATTTTAACTATTATATTATCATTGCGTTCTCCATCTTCAAAGTGATCTATTAGCTGTTCAAAACTGGACGGCGAAAAGTGACCTGGAGCAGTTGCCATTTCCAGCATTTTGCTATTCATAGCATCGCATACTATTACCTGTATGCTGCTTCCGGGAGCAACATCATCAGGTATCTTGATTTTGACCGGTATTGATGTATAGTCGCGGGTGTAAGGCCTTAATCTGATATCCAGGAATACCTCGTCTCCCGGAGAAACCCATTTATTACTGACTCTGATATTGTCAATAGATGCGATATTGTTCTGCTCTGAAATGTTAGCAACTAACTTAATAGATTCAATTTCAGCAGTCTTGAATTCATTATTGAGTAGCATTGCAATTGGTTCAATAACGTTGTAAATTGGAAACCATGATGATCCCGAATCAAAATATTCATTCTCTATTCTGACAGGCTCTTCTCTTCCGGTAATACCAATGTTCAGTTCGAGCGACATTGACTTATCACCAACCGTTTTTTCAGTAGCAAGTAGAGCGTTCTCAATCGCCATTTGCATAAGAAGGGGAGTCAATATCCTGTCATGAACAACTTCAAAGTTATATGTGACATTTAAAGAACCTCGTATTTCTGCCTGGCAAGGTATCATCCTGGTATACTCTCCAATTTTTCCGGCAATAGCAGATCTCCTGTCCTGCGTGATCCTGCCAATGATTTTACCAGGTGATGCCATTTTCGTTGAGGTGTCTTGACTTGCAAGTATCGTATGTACCTCTGCCGTTGCCATAGGCAGGTCAGTGTTTCCGATTTGAATTATTGGATGACCAAAAGCCAGAATGTCATTGCCATCTCTATATGTTACTGTTCCTATAGCAGACGCGCTCAGATCTCCTCTGATTATTTCAACTGCAACTGCTGAACCCGGCATGAAGTTAGTTAGATCTGCAGGTTCACCGTCTTCACCGCTGCTGCTATGAAGAGAAAATCTGCCAATTTTGCCGAATAGAGGACTTAATCTGGTCAGACTTTGGTGATCGAACCCTGAGACAATTAATGGTGTTTGAATGGGTACGAGGTCAAGTATGAATGGCTGTCTGGAATTGGTGTTTTCAAACATTTCGTCTTCATGCAGTAATCCATATGATTCTAATCTGGCTACTATATCAGGATCTTGTCTATTCAGTGACGTGCTCCAAACATTGTCATTGCCGGTATGAGAACTGTTTCTGTTACGTGAGTCAATTTCCAGTACGTCCATCATTGCTTTTATTGGGGTAACTCCGGCAATTGCATCTTTTGAATAGCTCCATCCGTGGGACACTGCTCCTACAAGTTTATCATTAATATAAACAGGGCTGCCGCTCATACCGGCAATAATACCGGTCTTCTCCAGAGGGCCTCCTGTCATCTTAATGAGAATCATATCGTTCCTTGCTTCCCAGTTTTTTAATACCCCCAGTACTTCTATATCAAATGATTCTATCTGTTTTCCGGAAAATACCGTTCTTCCATAGCCCTTCATTCCGGACTTGATCTCGTCAGTATCCATAGTTTCCCATGCAAGAACTATATGCGATGAAAACAATAATACTGCACAGCAGAAAAATAGTATCTTCTTTCTGTTTTTCATATAATTTATTAAATAATTCAGGTCAAATTCGATCTAAATCTATCAGCTTGTTATTTTCTTGTCAAGGTGATATATTTGAAAACATAAATAGGTAGTTGGATACATATACACAGTAATTCAAAGAGCATGTTGGTTCAAACTAAGTGGAACTAATTTCATGCGGAATAGTTGATTTTATGACGGCTAAAATTCTAAATCTGAAAAATCCGGATACATACACGGAAAATATTAAGGTTGCTGCAAATGCTTTGCTCTCCGGCAAGATAGTAGCATTTCCAACTGAAACCGTATATGGTTTGGGGGTATGTGCTGACAACGATATTGCAATAGATAATCTATACAGTGTGAAGCAGAGATCGAAGGATAAAAAATTATCTATTATGATATCAGAGTCTGAAGAGGTATCAAAATATGTAAAGCATGTGCCACTGATTGCCGAAAAACTGATTGGTGCATTCTGGCCCGGTCCTTTAACTATCATCCTGGATCTTGACGATAATAGTACCGTGGGCTTGAGAAATCCAGACAACCGTGTTATAAGAGATCTTATCAATGAGGTCGCAGTACCAATAGCTTCTACGAGTGCAAATATTTCAGGAGGGTCTCCCGCAATAGATGCGCAACAGGTAATAAGCAACTTTTCAGATAAAATTGATGTTGTTCTTGATGGTGGGCCTGCAGAAGCAGGTAACCCTTCAACTGTAGTAAAAATTTGGGATGATACGTATAAAATAATTCGTCATGGTGTAATTGGAAAAGAAAGGCTTAGCAGGTGTTTAAATGAAGATTGCTTTAGCATCGGATCATAGAGGGTTTGAATTTAAGAATGTAGTATCCAAACATCTTTCAGATATGGGTCATGAACCTGTTGATTTTGGAACTAAAAATGGTGATGACTCTGTAGACTACCCCGATTTTGGCCTTGAGGCTGCAAAGGCTGTTTCGAGTGGAGAGTGCGATCGCGCTATATTGATATGCGGAACTGGACTGGGAATGTCACTTATAGCAAACAAGGTCAAGGGCATACGGGCAACAGTGTGCCATAATCCATTTACCGTGGAGATGAGTAGACGTCACAATGATTCAAATGTGTTGTGTTTAGGTGTGGATGTGATAGATCATGATCTGCTGGAAGAGAAGTTAAAACTGTTTATTGAGACAGAATTTGAGGGCGGCAGACATGCCAGACGGGTTGATAAGATTATGGCTGCAGAGTCGGATTGATTAATTTATCTCAATAATCCTGGCTTTTTTGGGCTTCTTAAATTGAAACATTTCAGGTTTGAGAGGTTCGTTTATAGTAATGTTGTTCATGCTTAAGTTTAAGGTTGTATCTGTATCCGGCCAATGTATCTGAATTGCTTCCGGAATAGGCCGTTCACTTATTACAGCATAATCATAGAACGACGCCTGTACCTTGATAAAACTGTCCGGTTTAAACAGAGTAAGGTCTGTGACTCTGTTATCAATCCTGTCTACCCTTAGTCTGCTGTAAGGCACGACGGCATCACCTTTACGTTCTAATATGTGAACTAGCCAATAAGTTGGCCATGTTTCCATATAGGCTGATCTTCCTTCAAAGAGTTTGTCATACTCTAGAAGAGCGGCTATATCATCAGGGGAGATAAACATGCCGGTATCTCTCTTTCTCACGGTATTACATTTTCCTGTATAAACGGCTTTCTCATTTGGCAGATAAAACCAATAATTCTCTTCATCCGAAAGCATATCAAATACTGTCCTTGCCAGCTTGGATCCAAGTACTCTAATCTTTCCGGGTTTTTGAAATCTAACGACTCCCTTGCACCTGAACTCTCCTTTGGTCTCAGGAGATGTAATTATTATATTGGCTTTTGCCTTAAGCGTGGTAAATCCCAATCCCTCTGTGCGTAGTCTCTCTTTTACTTCGGTGAAAGAGAGAGTCTGGACCTTGCTGAGATCAATCCCTGATTTGTCACCTATGGGCTGCCTTGTACTAAGTGTAGCACAGCCGATAGGGAGGGTGAGGAGAACAAACAGAATTATTAATGTTATGAATGTTTTTAATTGCATCTAGAAAAGCTGTTCACCGCAAAGACGCAGAGAACGCAAAGAAAGATAAAATAGTAAATAAATTAAGCCTTCGGTAAATACTATTTCTCACGTATGTAGTGCATTTTCTAAAAGGAGTTCTCATCAGTCGGGTCGCCTGACAAGTCGTATACCCATTTCAGGCCTGATTGATCGTTTTCTATAAGGTCTCCATTTTTAAAGAAGAGGGAGATCTCTTTTTCAGCTGACTCTTTCGAATCTGAACCATGCAGCAGGTTGAAACGTTTGCTAATTGCGAAATCGCCTCTTATTGTTCCGGGTTCGGCCTCGTGTCCGAATGTGGAACCCATCATTTTTCGGGTAACCTTTATCGCTTGCTTTCCTCTTAATACCATTATCACCACTGGACCGGAAGTCATGAAGTCTACAAGCTTTTTGTAATAGTCTTTACCTTCATGAACTGAATAATGCTCTTTTACCAACTCTTTGGATATAACAGTCATTTTTAACCCTATTATCTCCAATCCCTTCTCATCAAATCGATTGATTATTTTGCCGATTAGACGACGCTGTACTGCATCCGGTTTAATTATTACTAATGTCTTTTGCATATGAGTTCCTTACTTTTAGGAAAAAGTTTTTATATTTCTCTGTCTGAAAATCAGGATATGTCCATGGCAAATTCTTAAAAACCTCATGTTGGTAAAACAGAGTAACTTCCGCATAAATACCATTCTGAAGATGAATTCGATGGTAATAATCCTTAGTAGAGGCAAGTATGAGATTGCAATGAGTCAGGTACCCCGGGTCTAAATTGATCGGTCTGGTAACGTCAGATTTATTATCATGTCTGAACTTCTCCTCCAGTTCATTTGTCCAGATCTTAATCGCGGAAAGTTCTTCGGGGTTTATCAGCTTTCTGAAACAAATAAACTGTCTTGAGATGTTTGCTCCCATCTCCTTCGTGTAGTAGTCTGTGAAAGTAAATGGGATAACTTCACTTTTTATATCAACCTCGCCAAAACGCGCTACCAGTAACCTTTCTACGTCAGCTAAAAGCTCTTCATCACAGGAGAGGATTCCTACAAAAAGTTTTACTGGTTTGGGTAAGCTAATATCGGCCATTATTATTTTAGCTCAATGAGTCCATATGTTCTCTAATTACAGTGAGTATATTTTCGGGCTTTGCAGAATATACTTCATCTTTTGAGCGTAACTTAATTTCAAGCTCACCTGACTCTTTGAAGCTTTTACCGACTGTTATTCTTATTGGAATTCCGATCAGATCAGCATCCTTAAATTTGAAGCCCGGTCTCTGGTCCCTGTCGTCAATCAGTGTGTCGATACCGGCATCACACAACTCGTCATAGACCTTAGTCGCAGTGCCCATGATAGTTTCATCTTTTATGTTTATAGGCACGACCAGTACCTCGTATGGTGCCAGTGGCAGTGGCCAGATTATTCCGTTAGAGTCATGAGATTTCTCAATTGTCGCTGCCAGGATTCTGTTGACGCCAATACCATACGATCCCATTATGATAGGACGTTCCTTACCATTTTTATCAAGGAACTTTGCGCCCAGTGAGTCACTGTATCTTGTTCCCAGTTTGAAGACATGTCCAAGTTCAATTCCATTTGAGACATCGATCTCACTCTTGCATTTAGGACACCTATCATTTTCTGTGACGAATCTGATATCAGCAGATCTGTCAATCTTAAAGTCTCTCTCAGGGTTTACGTTCGTAATATGAGTATCAGCCTTATTGCCTCCCACAATACAGTTCTTCATCGCAGTGACAGCCTGGTCTGCAATTATCTGCGTTTTCAAGCCAATTGGGCCTGCAAAACCCACAGGAGCATTTGTCAGTCCTGTAACAGTATTTTCATTCGCCAGGGCTATCTCACCACTAGCCAGTACCTTTGATAGTTTGGCTTCATTTACATCGTGGTCTCCACGTACGAGAACAGCTACAGTCTTGTCGTCAAACGCGTAAATTAGTGTTTTGACCATTTTGCCTGGTTCTACACCCAGGAAACTGCTCACCTCTTTTATCGTTGTCATGCCTGGAGTAGATACCTCTTTAATTTCACCAGATGCAACATCGTCATCGGATTCAATAGGGGAGGGCTCGGCCTTTTCACGGTTTGCGCTATAATCACAACTCCTGCATTTGATGATTACATCCTCTCCGTTTTCATTAGGTACCATGAATTCATGTGAAACGTCACCTCCCATTGCCCCGGTATCGGCTTCTACGGCCAGGAAGTCCAATTTGCACCGTTCGAAAATCCTGTAATATGTTTCGTACATCTTCTGGTAGCTGTTATTGAGACTGTCATCGTCTGTATCAAAGCTATAAGCGTCTTTCATTAAGAACTCTTTGCTTCGTAATACACCAAATCTCGGCCTGGCCTCATCCCTGAATTTGGTCTGTATCTGATATAGAATTAGAGGCAGCTGTTTATATGAACTGACCTCATATTTAACTAAATCGGTAATAACCTCTTCGTGGGTTGGACTTAATGCAACGTCCTTACCGTGGCGATCCTTCATGCTTAGTAGGTCGTCACCGAAAGCATCTATCCTTCCGCTGCGTTCTAAGAGTGTCAATGGCTGTAAGGCAGGCAGAGAGAGCTCAATGGCGCCAGATCTGTCCATTTCTTCCCGGATAATTGTGATTACTTTATTTAATATCTTAGTACCAATTGGTAGGTACGAGTAGATGCCCGCCGACAACTTTCTGATCATGCCGGAGCGAATCATGAGTTTGTGGCTTTCGACCTCAGCATCACTGGGGGTTTCCTTTAATGTTGGTATAAATGTCTGGGACCACTTCATAATGAAAATTATTCCTTAATTGTGACGTAACTATCGGTTTATAAGATACTTATCGAAATTTTAAGCTTTACAACAAGACTGTGAGAGCATTAGTAACAGCATGTTTTCATGTATGAAATCTGCGAGAATCAGAGATTATATTGTCAGATAGATCTATTTGCAAGAGATTTAACTAGACTTGGCGAATATGCTCAATATAACGGTTGAATTTAGCCATTCATTTGATAT
>JABGRF010000182.1 GCA_018648405.1 Candidatus Scalindua sp. | reverse complement strand
GATTCTTTTGGGAACATTAAATTTGCTTTCCGGGTATAACTGGATAATGGTGTACCGATTGTGCTTTAGCAGATCCTGGTAAAAATTACGATTTAGAGACTAAGGTATTAAACCCGCCAATTAGTTCCGACTGAGTATGGCAAGTATTTCTGCCGATCAGTCCGGTGTCGACTATCTGCGAAGGATGGCTTACCAACTGCTTAATAATTTTTTTGGGTTCTTATATAATCCATTTGTTTAACATGAATAATATCATTAGATACGCAATAATTATTTTTATACTCTTCGTGGGCGCGTCAGATCTGTGCCTTGCGCAAGATTCATTAAAAGAAGACAACTCTAAAAAGTCGGTTAGCGTGAGTGCTGGTGTTGACAAGGCCAGAGCTACAATTGGTGATAAAATAAATTATAAGATAACGGTGGATTTTCCCGAGGATATAGAAGTCTTTTTCCCTGAGACTAAAGATAAGGTCGGGGGGCTTACAGTAAAGGATTTTGCTGTTTCGGATATTGAGAGGGCGGATGGCAGGATTACAAGAGAGCTCAGCTATGTTCTGGAAACATACAAAGCCAGTTCATATATAATCCCCGCATTTGATATTAGATATAAAGAGAAGCTTAAGCCTGAGGCGGAAGTGGAGGTGGCAAAGACACCGGAGATTTTTGTTGAGGTTGTAACCGTGTTGGATGCAGATGCCAGTGATGTAAGAGGCATCAAGCCTCCAGTGTCTCTGGACAAAAGATATTTTAAACTGTACATAATTATTGCAATAGTTATTGGAGTTTTAATACTGGTAGCGGTTGTCCTGCATTATATATATCACAGAAAACAGAGAGAAACAGAGTCTGTGCCGGAACCCCTTTCGGCGCATCAAATTGCCTATAATGATCTTGAAAGTTTAAGAGCCATGGATCTCGTATCGAAGGGCCAGATAAAGGAGTACTATTATCGTCTGTCAAATATTGTCAGGCATTACATTGAGAACAGATTTAAACTGATGGCTCCTGACAGGACAACAGAAGAGTTTCTGGTAGAGATGACGGTTACAGGGAAATTAACTGGAGTGCATAAAGAACTCGTTGGAAATTTCCTCGAACATTGCGATATGGTAAAATTTGCCGCATATGGTCCGGACAGTCGGGAAATAGAGAATTCATTTAACTCGGCAAAGAAGCTGGTTGATGAAACCAGAGAGATTCTTCTGGAAGAGGTTGATAATACAGGCGTTAATTAAGTAAGAAGCATGATGTCATACAAGAATCAAGCAAAATCAGAAAACATTATATATTAAAGAATGATAATTTTAAAAGATCCATTAATTCTGTGCTTAATCATTATCCTGGTCCCGCTTATACTTGCTAATTACATCTTCAGAAAAGATAGCGGGATTTTGAGGTTTTCCTCTCTAGGTTACTTTAAAAGGATAGAGCAGGGAAGTTCCGTTAAATATAGACACATTCTGATAGCATTGAGGGTGTTGGTAATTATTCTGCTGGTGTTCGCTCTTGCGAGGCCACAGTCTGGGAAGGCACATTCAAAGGTTACTACAGAGGGTATCGACATAGTTCTGGCGCTGGATGTTTCAGGCAGTATGCTTGCAGAAGATTTCCAATTGAAAAACAAAAGGAGGAACCGTCTTTACGTTGCCAAAGAGGTGGTAAAAGACTTTATAGAGTGGCGTGAAAACGATCGAATAGGAATGGTGGTTTTTGCCGGACAGGCTTATACTCAGTGTCCCCTGACACTTGATTATGATGTATTGCTGCAGTTTCTCGAAAAAGTAGAGATCGGAATGGTTGAGGATGGTACCGCAATCGGTTCTGCCATAGGCGTATGCGTAAACAGGCTTAAATCGTCCAAGGCTAAAAGTAAAGTGGTGATTCTTCTGACTGACGGCCGTAACAATGCCGGCGGGATTGATCCGTTAACTGCTGCCGAACTGTCAAAAACATTTGGTATGAAGATATATACAGTAGGGGCAGGTACAAAGGGACTTGCACCTTATCCTGTCAAAAACCTTTTCGGTTTGAAGACGTACAGGTCTATACAGATTGATATTGATGAAGAGGGTTTGACAGAAATTGCAAAGATTACCGGTGGTAAGTACTTCAGGGCAACTGATACCGCCTCTCTGAAAGAAGTTTATCGACAGATTGACAGTCTGGAGAAGACCAAAATGGAGGAAGCCAAATACACTGAGTATAGTGAACTTTTTATTTACCTGTTAATTCCCGCATTAGGGATACTTCTCTTTGAAGTTGTACTTGCAAATACAAGATTCAGGAGAATTCCGTAATATGAAATACGAAAATATTAATTATCTCTATCTGCTGCCAATTGTTTTTATTATGGCGTTGGCTTATTTTGTGTTTTATAGAAACAGGCAGAATGCAATAAAGAAATTTGTCCAGGCGGAATTGATGGACAGTATCGTAGCGTCTGTAAGCAAAAGGAAGCAGAAGATAAAAGCTGTCTTTATTATTACAGCGCTACTCTTCATTATATTTTCTCTGGTGCAGCCAAAGTGGGGATACCATTGGGAAGATGTGGAGAGAAAAGGTGTTGATATCGTTGTTGCCGTAGACACATCTCGCAGTATGCTGGCAGATGACATTAAGCCAAACAGATTGCAGGCGGCCAAAAGAGAGATAAGTGATCTTATAAATGTTATTGACGGTGACAGGGTTGGTTTAGTTGCGTTCGCCGGGACTGCCTTTCTTCAGTGTCCGTTGACTCTTGATTACGGCGCGTTCAATCTCTTTCTGGATGATATTAATACAAGTCTGATTCCTGTTGGCGGTACATCATTCGGTGAGGCGATAAAGAAGAGTATGTCGGCGTTTAGTGGCAAACTGAAAAAGCACAAGACAATCGTACTTATTACTGATGGCGAAGACCATCAGGGAAATGCTATGGAAATGGCAAAAGCGGCTAAGGAGCAGGGTATAGTTGTTTATACTGTCGGAGTTGGTAAGAAAGAGGGTGCTTATATTAAGCTGAAAGATGGTAAAGGTAATGAGACGTTACTAAAAGATAAGGAAGGGAAGGTTGTCAAATCACGTCTTGACGAAATTCTTTTAAATAAGATAGCCCTTGAGACGGGTGGAGCGTATACTCCCGCATACGGAACACAATGGGGTTTGGCTAATATTTATACAAATATAATTGCCAATATGGAAGAGAAGCAGTTAGGCGGAAGAAAGATAAGACTATACGAGAATCGATTTCAGATTCCACTGTTTATAGCCATCATTCTCATTACGTTGGAATCACTGATCGGAGAACGGACCAGAAAGCGTAAGACTTCGCTTGATAGAGGGAGTTGAAGGATTGACGATTGAAAGGATTAAAGAGCAGTAGAGAGTAGACAGGAAAAAATATGAAACAAATCTTTATAGCATTACTATCTTTTACGGTATTTATCGGTTGGATAGACCCTGCTTCAGATAAGAACGAAGAAGGGATTCAGCTTTATAATGAAAAGTCGTATGATGAGGCGATAAGTAAGTTTGCGGATGCGCAGTTGCATCTACCGAAATCAGATGCATTGGAGTTTAATATCGGAAATACTCAGTTTCAAGGGGGCAAGCTTCCTGAGGCAGAAAAAGCGTATAAAAATGCCTTACGTTCAAAAGATGGTACCTTAAAGGCAAAAGCTAATTATAATATGGGTAATACTCTTTACAAACAGGGTAAACTCAACGAGGCACTGGATTTTTATAAGAAGGCTATCGAGTTAGCGGAAAACAAAACGGCCAAGAAGGATGATGAAATAAAAGGGATTAAAGAGGACGCGAAGTACAATTATGAGTTTGTGCAGAAAAAAATGGAAGAGATGAAGCAGGAGCAACAGGAGAGGCAGGACCAGGAAGAGCAGGAAAAACAGGACAAGGAAGAAGAGAACGAACAGGAAGAGCAAAAGCAGGGGGATCAGCCTCCAGAAGAGAAAGATCCTGAAGATCAGGAACAGAAACAGGACCAGAAGCAGCAGCAAAAACAGGACGAGGAAAAGGAAGATAAAGGCAATCAGAGCGGGCAGCAAAAGGAGCAACCGCCTGAAGAGGAAAAGAAAGAGTCTCCTCCTCAACCTCATGAGAAGAAGGAGATGACGAAGGAAGAAGCAGAAAGGATCCTTGACGCGTTGAGTCAATCAGAGGAGTCCGCCCGGGAGATGCAGGAGAAAGAAAATGAATCTGCACAATTTCAGACAGAGAAGAACTGGTAGAATATGATGAGAAAAGTTTTTTCAATTATAATTTTTGTGTTCATCCTTAATGTGATTTCCACCGCTTACGCAAAAGAGGTAAAGGTTGTTATTAGCGTGGATAAGAACAAGGTTGAAATAGGCAGCCATATCCGTCTTACGGTTGGTGTAGAGGGGGCATTTGATACGGATATACCAAAGTTATCCATGCCTGAAAGCTTTTCCTTGATGTTTGGGCCGAGTGTGTCAACACAAACAACGATAATAAATAACGTTGTCAAGGTTTTCCGAGGTTTTATGTATGGGTTCAGTCCAAGAGAAAAGGGTCGGTTTGAGATAGGCCCGGTGACTTTGGATTATAAGGGCAGAACATATACATCAAATTCAATCAGTATTGAAGTAGTAGCAAGAACTCCATTTGAAAGCATTATAGATGAGAAGAGTGATACAAGCGGGCAGAGAGTAGATATAAATAAAATGGTGTTTGTTGAGCTTAAAACCGACAAGCAAGAAGCATATATTTATGAAGAGATAATACAGTCATTTAAGCTGTACTTCCAGAAGGGGTTGCCAATAGATGACCTCGATTATGTTGCTGCTTCAACGAAAAATTTCCTTGCGGAGAAGCTTGGTGAGGAGAGGCGTTATGAAGAGGTACGAGATGGAATACTTTATAATGTAATAGAGCTTCGTACGGCACTTTTCCCCCTGGTTTCCGGTATAATAAAGATACCTTCCGCGAGTTTTAAATGTAATATTATTATCAGGCAACAACGGAATAGAGGTTCTCTGTTTGATGAATTTATGGGTGGAGGTGGACGGAGATATCCTGTGGAAAGAAGTACGGAACCGGTAAAGATGACAATAAAACCCCTGCCGGTTGTTGGTAAACCTGAGGGGTTTACCGGTGCGGTAGGGAAGTATACCATGGACGTTCTTGCAAAACCCACGAAATTAAAGGTTGGTGATCCGATAACATTAACGATAAATATTCGAGGAGAGGGGAATATTCAGACAATAGGCGAACCGTTACTCGCTCCTGAAGGTATGAAAGACTTTAAGGCCTACAATTTTGAGGCTAAGGTGACAATAACAGGCAGAGGACGTGGCATAAAGGGAGAAAAACTTTTCAATAAGGTTATAGAGCCACAGAGTGAAGATAGTGGCGTTATACCCGGGATATCATTCAGTTACTTTGACCCGGAACTGGAAAAATATAAGACGATTACTCACGCGCCGATTCCTATTGAGGTAGAACATTCAGAAATAGAAATTCCAATACATTTGTCTGTTGAGGGTGCGGGAATGACGAAGGGGCAGGTCAAAATATTGACGAAAGATATACTGCCCATCATGTCAGACTTGTACTCGTTTGAGAATCAGCGTTCAGCTATATACAAGAGCCCTTTTATTCTGGCTATTGTTTTTATTATACCAATACTTATTGTAGTAGCATGTATTTATGTGCAGAGGCAAAGGGAACTGCTGCACTCCGACGTGGGTTACGCGAGAAAAAAGCGTGCGATGGCCCATGCACAGCAGCACCTTTCAAATGCGAGGGAGTTGTTGCAACTTGATAATTCGTCTGAGTTTTATGCCGCACTGGCCAAGACTATCCTTAAACATATTGCAGACAAATTGAATGTGACACCGGCGGCCGTCACGTCAGATAATATTTACGATATACTGGAGAAACGTGGTGTATCGGATGATGTAATAAAGGAGCTGAGGCAGTGCCTTGAGTCCTGTGACTATGGCAGGTTCTCTTCCGGGCATTTGTCTAAAGAGCAGATGGAATCAACACTGGATACCACGGAACAGGTTATAATGCATCTGGAAAAACAATTATGAGACAAAATAACATACTGATAATTTTTATTTTGAGCTTTGTATTTCTCTTTCAGGGGGGGTATTTAGCTGACGCTTTTGCGCGTGACAATGATGCTGATACTTTTTTTAGAGCAAACAAGGAGTATAGTGCCGGACAGAAGGCAATGGCAGGAAGGGAAAAGAAAGATGCTGTTGTGAAATTTGAGCAAGCCGTCGGACTATACGAACAACTGCTTGAATCTGGTTTTATAAACGGGCAGATATACTACAATCTGGGTAATGCCTATTACCGGCTGGGCATGCCGGGGAAAGCAATTATATATTACCGCAGGGCAGAGGAGATGCGTCCGAGAGATGCTGATATTAAGGCAAACATAAACTTATTAAAGCGTGATTTTGTTGATAGAGAGACTATTGGTCAGAAGCCGGAGATTCTCAAGGTTGCGTGCTTTTGGTATTTCTATCTTAACATGAACGAGATTACGGTCATTACAATATATATCTATCTTGCACTTATTGCATCCATACTATCTATCATCTTTTTAAGGCTGCAATGGCTCAAAAAGATTGTTATTATTTTTGCATCCTGTTTTCTTGTGCTGGTCATTTCTCTGGGCATAAAGGCATATAATCACTCCGTAGAAATGGGGGTGGTGATTGCGGACGAGAGCAGTATAAGATACGGTCCGGGTGAAGAGTATGAACCCAGGTTTAAGATACATGAAGGTGCTGAGGTAAGAATAGAAGAGAAAAGAGATAAGTGGTACAAGGTTTATGTCTTCGTGGATGTGGAAGACTCTCATGACGATGAAGGCAAGAAAGAGGCCGAGTCCAAAACAGGCTGGATACCAGAATCTGAAATAGGAAAGATATAACACTCTCTACCTTTCCTTCGTGTTTTTTGCGCCTTCCCGTCCGGCGGGTGCGTAAACAATCTTTTGTATTGCAAAACAATCCCACTCTTCTATAATGTCCTGCATTGGGTAGCGGCTATAACTTGCTCCAAAGCAGTTTTTTTATTGCCGGAGACCTGTTTTTATTATCTGAAGATTTGTCTGTATGGCCCTGAAAGCTTAACAAAATGATATCTTCAAGGATTAAAAATACTATTACTGGTGTCCTGTATCTCTATTCCGGCCGGAGTTGGAGATTGAATCCCTTTATAATCTTCGCCTTGATATTACTATCTGCCGGCTTCAATGGCATTGCATGGGGCGGTGGCCATGGAGGCGATCATGGTGGTTCAAGTGATCATCACTCTTCTTCAGGTTCTGTGGTAGTAGTTATGGTCAGTGCAGTCCTTATCCTGATGATTCTGGCAGCGGGTGTCCTGGCAGCGGCTAAACGTATTAAGGTGCCATTTGCAGTCGCATTGGTCTTCGCCGGATTTGCTGTGGCTCAGCTTGCTCCCTACGGGCCAGATATGCTGCAGCCATTTGTTGATTACAAATTCACACCAGAAGTTTTTTTATATGTTTTTCTTCCCACTCTTATCTTTGAGACAGCCTTTAATATGGATACACGCGAACTGCGTGATAACATATTGCCGATTACCACACTGGCCATTCCGGGGCTGTTGATTTCCACTGCCATTATCGGTTTGCTCATATCCAAATTTACACATATCGAACTACCCGCTGCCCTGCTCCTCGGGGCAATCCTCAGTATTATTGATCATGTTGCAGTTGGTGCTCTCT
>JABGRF010000135.1:3872-7763 GCA_018648405.1 Candidatus Scalindua sp. | reverse complement strand
TTTATTTTTCTGATAAAGAGGTTGGGAAATCTTTTTGCATGCTTGATACAGCATAATATAAGGATTGAAAAGACAATCATAATTATAAAATTATTAGATCTCGACCAGTTAAACCAGTTTCCCTTTGGTGTAGCTGACACAATCACTCCTACGCTTGTGCTATCAAGATTTGAGCTCTTTACAAGTTTGAAGAAATATTCGATGCTGTCATCATTATCAAAAACTTCTTTGTTGAATAACTTATCAGTTTCTATGACTGTAAGATGATAACGCAAATTCGAGCCATCTTCATACATATCATTAGATTTGATGCGAAGTGCTTCTGTTTTAAACGGACCGCTCTTATTAGTAGAGACATATACAACATATTCAACATGATTTGATTCATCGGGAGAAGCTGGCCACCTGAGCGTAATACTCTTGCCACTGTCATTCGGAGTGTCAAAGGCCTGGAAATCAGACTTACCACCTCCCATGGCAGATGTATTTAATGTGTACGAGAAAATTAATACAGATAATAAGAATATATATAATGTTTTGTGGATTTTTTACTACTCCTCAATCGCTTCAATATTTGCCCGGGGTACGATGGCAGTCTGGCCATCAGGGAATTCAACTTCAAGTACCCGGGCCATCGCTTCTGTTTCTATTGTCTGCAATTCACTTGGTAGGTCCTTCACTTTACCAAGCACTCCAAAATTTGGATTTCTGATTATACGAACTTGATCACCAATAGAGATCCCTGCAGATTCCTCATCTGCTGTGGATTCGTTTTTGTCAGATTTTCCGGAGGTCTCCTCATCGTCGTATGGTATTATAATTTCCGGTCTGACCACTCCCGCTCGTATCTGTGTTGCACCATTTATAGATGCAACAGAACCTTCTCTCTTCTTAAGCATATCAAATGTTTTCTGTGCCATTCCAATCTGACCAAAGCCTTCAGTAATGATAATTGTTATATTAATATCTTCAGATCCAGTAATTGCAACTCCTAAGTCATAGCCAAGAAGCTCATTGATCTCTTTATCACGAATCCCGCCTACGACAATTCCTTTAACACCGGTGTCTATTGCTTTCTTGATGGCATCAGAATAGATGATTGATCCGCCAGCTATTATCTTACCTCTGTGAGTCTCATTTATGTCGTCAGGTTTTACAATATCATCAGGAGAATTAACTATGATCTGTAGTTCACCGGTAGTTTCGCCTCCGATGCCGAAAATGCCTTGAATGAAAGTGGCACTTGTTTCTATTACAACACCCTCTTTCTCTATAGTCTCCACAACCTTACCATCTACATATGCAGTTATCTGGACAGGCTTAGGAGGTTCCCTTAGTAAAACCTGTCCGGTAATGTCTGAAATACTTTCAATAATGCCTGTAATAGGGGAGAGGCAGATAGATTTGAACATTTTTATAAATGGACTGGTCTCGGCAATTGGCTCATCCTTTACTACACTATCACCTTCCTTCTTTAACATATTCTTTCGTAGGTCGGTTGGGAGGATAGCAAGACGATTAACAACATTTACCGAATGGACTTTGCCCGGCAGGTTTGTCCTAGCCACAATATCATCAGATTTAACCGTGTCCCCTTTTTTTACTATTACATCACCGGGAAGTGGAAGATTTCTGCTTTTTCTTATTTGTAATTTTTCAGACAGCCTTAAGCCTGGTGTATATGCGTGTGTCATAATTTTTCATAAAAAGGTAGAGTCGGATATGCATCGAAGGCATTGTTCCATTCCGAAAGTACTTTCTCCATAGGTTCTTTTCCTTTGCTTCCGTCAAGATTAAGTGGTCTTCCACGTGCGTCTATAACAAGACCAACTACACCACCTACTACCTCTTTTACAAGTTTCTTGCCCTTACCTTCACCTAAATCAAACTTATTGGCAGGTGATATCTCTACCTTCGCCTTTTCTCCCTCTTTTAATTCAAATACCTTAATCTCTCCTAACGACAGTGAGTCTTCAGTTCTCTTTCCATCAGAATACGTTATGACACAGTCGAGACAGTGGGACCCAAACTTTCCAGAATTTGTTAAGGAGACACACGGTCCGAGATAGATCAAACAGTCTTTTTCAAATACCTCTGTTGCGGCTTTCTCATTTATTGTTGAGAGTACACCAAGATGCGGCATCATAAATATGCTGTCTACCGCTATCATGGTAATGCCCTGAGGCTGAAAAGCATCTATCATCATCATCATTGCCTGTGACCTTCTGGGGGCATGTGATAAAACACCGCCGCTGCCAACAATAAGATCAAGATTGTTCATCTTTATCAATGTCTCTTCCTCTGTTACCCGATCAAATGATTCAGACATATCCTTTAGTTTCTGGACACCCTTTAATCCAACCGCAAGTGCCTTATGTTGCACAAATGAGAGTCTCAATGCCTCTCTTGCAATGGCGTGTTCAAGTATCAGGTCTTCAAGCAGTTGAGGAATGGTGGTAGGGCGGATCATCTTGTTCTTTATCCTGTTGCGTATATCCGCTTCATCTATCTCAAAAGGGAGCCATCTTATAATGTTTTCAATACCGGTCTCAGCAATAACATTTGATATGCTGTAACTCATCCCAAAGTTGGCGCTCACAGTGCGATTAAAGATTCCATCGAAGACAGAGAATACATCAGTAGTTGCACCTCCTATGTCAACACCGACTACGTTGATGTTATCTTTTCTGGCAATTGCCTGTATCATCTCACCAACTGCACCAGGGGTTGGCATTATAGGAACACCGGTCCATGACATTAATTTTTTATATCCCGGAGCATGAGCCATTACGTGTTCTAAGAACAGATTCTGAATCTCCAGTCTTGCAGGGCCAAGATTTTCCATTTCAAGCAGGGGTCTCAGGTTATCTGTTATTCTTAACGCGGTCTTGTCTTTCAAAACATCACTAACCCTGTCTCGTGCCTCTTTATTGCCGGCATAGATAACTGGAAGCTGGAATGTCATACCCAGTCGTGGTCTGGGATTAGCAGCACCAATAAACTCTGCCAATTCTACAACATGTGATACTGTTCCGCCGTCAGTTCCACCTGACAGAAGTATCATGTCCGGGCGTAGATCTCTTATTCTTTCAATTTTTTCGTGAGGCAGACGTTTATCATTAGATGCTATTACGTCCATGACTATTGCACCTGCTCCCAGAGCTGCCTTCTGTGCACTCTGTGCAGACATTGTCTTCACTGCACCGGCAACCATCATTTGAAGACCTCCTCCGGCACTGCTTGTAGATATGTAAATATCAACGCCTGTATTTCCCTGTGCAGGCGTGATGATCTTTTCACCGTCCAGTATCTTCCTGCCAGACAACTCTTCCAGTTCAGCAAAGGCATTGAGTACACCTCTTGTTACATCCTCAAAGGGGGCTTCGACAGTTGTCGGCGCTTCACCCCGATAAGTCTGTCTATATTCGTCGCCTCTCTTTTCAATAAGTATTGCTTTGGTTGTAGTACTGCCGCAATCTGTAGCGACGATTACATTAAGATTTTCAGCCATTTTGATTTGTCTTTTGTTCAATCTCTTTTATAAGCCTGTCTATCACTTCTCTTTTTTCCAGCAGGGTGGCCAGTTTGTCATACTCTACTTTGGTGAAAAAACGTGAAATAATCGGTTTGAAAAAGACCATTGCCTGGCTGCCTACAAAGTTTAAAGGACGGACAGATTCGAGGAACATAATAGCGGGCATGGACATATTTCTTTTGACTACAAAGTCTGCTAGTTTTCTGATCAGGTCAGTGTCACAATCATCAAGCGTGACACCATCAGTTGCAAATGCATGTTTTAAACCGTCAATAATCTTTTTTATTTCAACCATAGTCAGCTTTCCAACCAATAACTTTAGCATATTGATACAAATTGGTCTATATCATAAAGCA
>JABGRF010000135.1:2442-3772 GCA_018648405.1 Candidatus Scalindua sp. | reverse complement strand
AATAACAGAGATTTCTCCTTCAACGGAATTTATCTATATGACCGGTAATGCTACTATCAACAGCACCATAGAAGCTGTCAAGCAGAAGAACGTAGTCTCCTATGAAACTAAGCCATTAGATATGAATCATCTCCTCTCCTTAATTAATCAAGTCGTTGAGCGTAAGAAGGCGGAGGAGGAACTACATCAGCACGGTCATATCGTGTCATGTTCCAGAGATATGATGGCGTTCATGGACAAGGATTTTCTTTATGTTGCTGCTAATCCTGCATATCTGGATGCATTTAATAAATCCCATGAAGAACTGATTGGACACAGCGGGTTTGAAGTATTTGGAGAAGAGTTTTTTGGTACTGCTATAAAGCCCCGTGCTGAACTCTGTCTGGCCGGGGAAGTGGTAAATTATCAAGTGTGGATGGACTTCCCAAAATATGGTAAGAGATACATGGATGTCACTTATTACCCGTACACCGATGAGAGCAACATAATTACCGGCTTCGTTGTGAATGGGAGGGATATCACCAATCGAAAGCATAATGAGAGATATGCACTTTCGATTAACAGTTTAAATCAGAACCTGCTTAGTTCCGGTACTCTGGAAGAGAAGCTCAGCCTTATAACGGATAGTGTAGTAGATATCTTCAATGCAGATCTTTGCAGAATTTGGATTACAAGGCGGGGAGACAAATGTGATACAGGGTGTATTCGTGCTGAGGAGAAGGATGGGCCACACGTATGTGTTCAGCGGGATCGTTGCCTTCATCTAGTTGCCAGCTCAGGACGCTATACTCATGTTGATGGTAAAATGCACAGTCGAGTCCCTTTTGGTTGTTATAAGATCGGTAAAATAGCTGCAGGGGATGATCCTACGTACATTTCTAACGATATTCTGAACGATAGATTTATTCATGATAAAGAGTGGGCCAGAAAACTTGGCCTTGTTTCATTCGCTTGTTTCCGTCTTTTAACGTCAGATGCAGAACCGATTGGGGTGCTTGCAGTATTCAGCAAAACTTCAATTTCATCTAACAATGGGATATTCCTTGAAGGGATTGCAAACAGCGCTTCAAAGATAATACAGTTTTCTAACGCTGAAGATGTACGTAAGGAGATGGAGAGAGCGCTTTTGCAGTCAGAAAAACTAAAGTCAATAGGAACAATAACTGCCGGTATTTCCCATGAGTTTAATAACATCCTTGCTATTATCTCCGGTAATATACAACTGCTGGAAGAAGATTATAAAGATAATAAAGAGTTGATGGATATACTTCGCATTATTAATAAGGCAAGCGATGATGGAGCTGAAATATCCAGTAATATGCTTAAATTT
>JABGRF010000135.1:0-2342 GCA_018648405.1 Candidatus Scalindua sp. | reverse complement strand
GCCTTACGTTCACTACACGTAGTGATGGTGATACTGTATTTACATCTGTTTCAGATACCGGAGTCGGTATATCTGAAAGTGTGAAGAAAAGAATATTTGACCCTTTCTTTACTACCAGGACTCCTGTAGGGACCGGGTTAGGTATGAGCACAGCTTACGGTATAATAATAAGACACGGTGGCAGTATAGAGGTGGAAAGTGAGGAGGGTAAGGGTGCAACGTTTAACATAAGGATTCCGATAAACAGTGACTCTACACAACAAAAACCTTCAGCTAAACCTGTGAACCAGGAGATAACGGCAAACAAGCTTTGTGTCCTTGTAGTAGATGATAGTGAGGAGATGTGCGTGGTGATGGACAATTTCCTTACCATGCGTGGCCATACCGTGACGGTTGTTAATGGCGGTGCAGAGGCTATAGAGCTTGCTGGGAAAAAAGATTTTGATCTTGTTTTATGTGATCTGTCGATGCCGGATGTTTATGGATATGATGTAATAGAGGCACTTAATAAGTTAGAGAAGAGACCAAAGACTGGCATAATGACCGGCTGGAACGAGAAGCTTAAACCTATTGATGATGAAGTCTATAAGGTGGACTTTATTATCAAAAAACCCTTTAAACATGCAGAGTTAGCCATGCGTATAAATAGTTTGTTTAATTGAATATTGAAGAATTTAAGGATTGAATACTATTCGGCTGCTGCCTATGTTGCCCTCATAATCTAGAGCGTTGATTACGATGGTATGTTCATCAGAAGTTATATATGGAATTGTAAGAAGGAATGTCTCTTCCGTTGAATCAAAAATCTTGTCTTCAGGAAAAGCGGTTTGCCAATCTCCAGAGTCTATGGAATATTGGATGTCTGTTATGTTACTCATTCCGTCCTTTGCGGTGCCAGAGACAATTACTGTATAGCCGTGGCTGCCTTGACTGTCTGTTGCGTCGGACTCAATAGCAGTTTTAAGATCTAATACTACAGGCCTTGTATTATCTATGAGAAAGCTGTCACTCTCTATCTCTTCCTTCAGGGCAAATTCCAGTGGGTTGTCAAGTTCATCACACGCTATGACCTTTGCTTGATAGTATCCGTCAGGTATCCTGTTTATGTTCCAATAGAATTCAGTTGCCTCTTTAACATTTTCTTTCAGTGTCTTCCATTTACTCTCATCAACACTCTTATATTCAAGGTGGAATTCTAATCTGTCGTTATTAGGATCTTCCGCTTCCCAGGATATTAGCTTCCTGGTTTCATTCGGGGCTGATTTGTGATTTTTCCGGCTGCTATCCAGATATAGATCATCCGCTGAGAATGGAATCGTATTCTGTATATTTATGTCACTGTTGTTACCTGTTTCATCAGCGTTAAAATGTCTTGGAGTTGTGACTTCAACCCTTCTTATTACTGGCGGTTGATTTTGTGGCAGGTAAGCGATGCTGACGTTGTCAAGGGTAGGTGTTATCTCTGAATCATTAGTCGTAAGGGTAGCACGGTATTGTATAAAGCGTGCTGAAGGGCTCTTTATCTTTTCACCGTTTGATTGGTATCCAAGTGCCCAGTCACTCCACGTATTATCCGGTTTTCTATTATTCCCAGATCTTGTGGAGAGTGTAATGTTTGTTTGTGCTGGTGTTTTACCTTTCCATGATATGCATCCCCACGAAGAGAGATATGTTGTGTCGTGAACAATAGATTCGTATGTTCCTTCACGAGAGTAAGCGTCTGATAATTGGTATACATTTGCATTATTACCGGTTGCCATGTAATTGGTTCCGTCTTTATACGAGAGGATATCTAAAACCTGAGATTCTTTGAAATCATAAAGCATACTGGCTTCATTGTCGCTATTGATTTTAAATAGCGCTGCTCTGTTTCCAGTACCCACAAGGATCTCATTATTGTCATCAATGGACATGCAAAGTACAAAGCCTTCCACTGCAAATATTTTTTTTACTCTTCCATCTTTGTCAATCCTGTATACTGTGTTCATCTCAGGAATTACCGGTATTTCTCTCATTCCGTTTTCGGCATATGCACTCTTCATTAGAGGCAGGGCAGTTGTCTCTATATCATTTTCAGACATAAAACCATTCATCCATACATCACTTGGTTCACCGGGAAAGCCTTCCATAAGTAGCGGTAGCTGGACTTCCGGTAGCGCTGGTGGTGCGGGAGTGCGAAGCACCGGTGGTGTGCCGGATGATGTTCCTGCATATAAAATACCATTTTTATCTATGGCCATACAATGGATTTCATCTTCGTCAGCATCATAAAGGACAGACGCATCTCCATTTGGAGTTATCTTGTAGATAAGGCCTTCCGGCTCACAGGATGCATAAATATT
>JABGRF010000258.1 GCA_018648405.1 Candidatus Scalindua sp. | reverse complement strand
CCGGAAGTATGTGGTCTGAAAACTTCCCGGGAAAGTCCATAATCCTGTCATAAGCCAGTGATCCCGAAACAAGAATATTCATTTTTTCTCCTAATTAAGAATGCATAAGATTTATTCGGGTATGATAACTAATTGCCTTTTGAAAATCTAGGAATATTAATACTAAAGGAAATATACCGGATTAAGAGCCTGGCAAACAGAGATAAAGAAATAAGATTTTGCTAAGGTGCGAAGTGCGTAGAGGTATAGATTATGAAGTTTTCTTAAGGTAGCAAGAGGCAGGGTTGATTGAACAAGAAGAGAGGATCTGGCATTTCATTCTAGCCTCAATAGCTCAGCTGTTTTCTTCGCTTAAAATAGGCTAATCGCTCAATAATTGTCATGAATTTACATGAACATTTCTTACATACATAGTACTTTGAAGATAGTATTTGACGCATCCATGGTTTGCGGCTTTCTCTGCGAATTGAGCCGCTATTACAATTGGGGCATTGTTTGTGTGATAATAGTTTAACCATTTTCTTGTTTTACCGTGAGTCTCTTTTTTGTTTCTGCACTGGGTATTATAATGTAATAAGTTACATGTTATTAGGGAATAGTCAATGGGAACTGATTGGGTATAGAACAGGTATATTTAGTACCCAATGTATATGTATGAAGATGGGGGATGAGTGGATATTTTGATATGTTCTCTTCTTTCTGTGCAGATTTTAAGCTCTCAAATAAGTAAAGGATTATGGATCAAGTATGGAAAGACGGTACCAGTTTAATAAATGCTGAGGGCTTTTATCTAACTGCCTGATCAGGCTTGACCTAAAAACTGCTTTCCCTGATTAATACCGAAGTGACAAGGCGCCAGGTTCGTTTCAGGATGCTCTCTCTTTTCGCCACTAATTTCAATGTTCCCCTGGTAATCGACTTTAGTGCGGTTCCATTGTCATCTGGTTTCAGAATAACTTTGTAAAGGGTTTCGTGTGTTTTAAGTGTCCCATCCGGAGAGGGTACTACCGGGACGTCTCCTCCGTAGATTGAAGCAAGCAAAGGCTCCTTCAGGACTGCCGTGTTGGCATTGTCAATTTCAACAATAGTTGCGTCAACAGGTGGATCATCAGGGTTCTCCGGGAAAAACCTGCCATGACCGCCAATGTTAACGCTCTCCAGGTATTCCTCTTGTATATAGGTTTCAATCAGAATTTGATTCTGGTCTGCCAGCAACAGAAGAGGGAGTTTGCTGTTAACCCATCGGCCCTGAATCATTGTATTTTCAAGTCGGACCACTTTACCGTTAAATGGTGCTCTAATCTGTAATGATCGTTGTATATCCATATAGCCATGATATTTTGCCATGGCTTCGGCCAACTGCTCTTCCACCACCATGACATTTCCCAGAAGATAGGAGACCGTTTTGTTTCGTTTAAGATACCACTCCAGTATATTTACCTTTAAAGCCGCTTGCTGCAAATTGTACTCTAGTTTTGGAGATTCAAGAGTAATGAGAACCTGATCTTTCCTGACATCATCTCCGGTCCTGATGTTTACATTAGTGATCTTGCCAGGTGCCGGAGAGAAAATATGCGTATAAAGGGCTGGCCTGATAAAGGCATCTCTTTTGAAGCTGCTCTGCCAGGGGAAAATTAGAATACCGGCAATAATAATCAGGATGGCAATAGTGCGTTTTAAATGCATATTTACAGTAAGTTGATTTCGTAGTTTATACCAGGCTTTAAATTCATTCCAAACCGGGAGCACGAGAAACCAGACAATTTCTACAACCATCAGGAATACCCCCAGAACTTTGAAGAAAAGGAAGTATACCATGAAAGCGATGGACGTGAAAAGCAGTGCTCGATACACCCAGACTGAAAAAGAGTATATGATCAGCCATCTGCGTTTATTTACAGGAAAGGCTTCAGGAATAGGAGTGTCAAAACCGAACAGAGATTTGCGTAACCACCACTTGCCTATAGCAAAGGCACGGGTCTGCAGGTTGGGCATCTCAAGCCAGTCAGAAAGAAGATAATAACCGTCAAAACGCATAAACGGGTTTAAGTTTAATATTAGTGTTGAAAAGGCACTTACCGTTGCCGTAAAGAACGCCGCGCTTTTTAAAGGGCCTTCCGGTAGAAAGCTCCATAAAAAAATTGCAAATAACGCAAGACAAAGCTCCACAATCACCCCGGCTCCAATGATACAGAGGCGGGATCTACGGGAAGTAAGCTTCCATGATTCTGTTGTATCGGTGTAAAGAAGTGGTGCCAAAACAAGAAATGCCAGACCCATGGACGGCACCCTCACACCAAAATGTTTTGCTGTAAGGCCGTGACCAAGTTCGTGCAGGATTTTTACAAAAATAATGGTGATACCATACAGGAGTATACCTTCAATATTAAAGAAATAGAGAAAGGTCTGTTGGAATGACTCCAATTGCCTGGAAACTAGAAACAGGCCTGACATTGCCATTATGGCAAACAGTATTATCATCCTCCTTGATGTCAGGCGTCTCGCGAAGGGGAGCATAACACCTAACAATTTGTCAGGTTTGATTAATGGTATGCGAAAGAAAAGATAACTGTGAAGTAATCTTTTCACTATCTCATCTTTTCCTGCCCTGGATTTTTGTAGCAAATAGCTGGTGTGCTCGGAGCTGGAAATATTCAGCAACTGGTTACCTGTTAAAAACTCCAGCAGGCCCTTTACTGTGTTTAAATCTATGTTCAGTTTCTCTTTTTTATTAACCTGACTGCAAATCTCTTTACCTGATATTCCAGCTCGCCAATAGGAGAGGATTTTGAACTCTATCCAACCGATACGAAAAAAAGCCTGACGAACCTTATCGAACAGTGTCCATTCTGGTGAGCCGTCCCTAGTTCTCGGGGCTTCCATAAGCTGGAGGTCCGTCCGCAAGGGGAGAAGAATAAAATCTTCTTCCTGCGAAGGGGCTGTACCTGAAGTATTATTTAATGCAATGTCCATTTTGAGACTGCTACACTTTGCTGCAGCTAATCGTAGTTAATTATCTTACCACCCCAGGAAACGTCTGACTCCTGCCATGGGGCGTCTGAATATATAATAAAAAAGTGTTACTCTGTCTCCATATAGCTTTGCCGTTGCCTTCAGACCTATACGCGGTCCGGCAGTTTTATCTGTAAAGGATGCACGCAGTTGAAAGGAGAGGATCTCATCGGGAGATGCCTGGGCCTCAAAGCTGAACTGTCTGAGAACAGCTTCCAGAGGGTGTGTGGGGTTTACGTTTAGAAAAGAGCGAACCCTGGCATCGGCTTCCATATTAATGGCATTATCCACAGGCAGCCAGATTTGGAGTTCAGTTGCCGTCGGGTTAGCCAGAGTAATAATCTTCTCTCCCACCAATACTGGTCTTCCCAGCCAATCATTATGGTCGCTGAATATTGCGATGCCATCTTCCGGTGCCAGTATTACAATCCGTTTAAGTAGATCAGACGAATACGCCACTTCTGCTTCTTTTTGTTCTAGAAGTGATTTTAAAACAGGGACCCTGGCCTTGCTTTCAGGATCTGTGAATGATTTTTGTACAGTACTTTTATAATTAGCTTTTGTTACGGCTAACGCTTTCTTAGCAATGATAAAGTTGTTTCTAATGTCCCTGTCCTCAAGACTGAATAGCCTCTGGCCTTTCTCTACTGCTTCATTAGGCTGCACATAAAACTCTTTGACAATACCATCAACAGGGGGGCTTATGATGTGAGGATTTGACGGTACAACTTCAGCCGGTGCAATTACAGACTGGCTTACAGGTAGAAACATCAGGGCAACAATGGCCAGAGCTATGGAAATTCTGATAGTTCTGTTATGTAATATTTTTAAGGATCTGTTAAGCCGGTTTCTCCATGAGATGTTTCTCTTCTCAAGAGCACCCCAGGCGTGAGCATATGCGTCAACGAGGAATTGGAGCTGTGAGATCTCAGCCTGATTCCATTCACTCTCTCGTGTGAACATTAATCCGCCAATCATATAACCTTTACTATTTATAAATGGGCACCAGAGGGGATTTTGAAGGGCGGTTTCATCCCATGTTATTGAAAATTGTGAGGAGAAATTCTCTTTTTTTAATTCAACGATCAGCTTTGCTTCCTCTGTGAGTGCGAAGGCGTCCAGCAATTGATGGAGATGTTGGAAGTATGGTGATGATGTATCTGGATGGGAAATACCGGAAACCACACGTACACGGTTTTTCCCTGTTGTCGTGGTAACCCATAAAGTTGCCTGTTCGTAAAATAGAATGTGCCGCGTTTCATTCGCAATTATAAATTGCAGTTCATCTAATTTTCTTGCCTGGCGGGCGGATTTTTCGAGCCTGAGGAGGGATAGAAAACTTCGTACAATTTCTTCTGATTGATTGTTCTTTTCACTCATAAACCACTACGTTTTGAAATCCATAATCTCGAAAATTTTCTATTTGTAAGGGCCCCTGGTGACATAAAACGATTGATGGTCACTCGTTGGCAGTTAATTTTTTGAAAATTGCTATGCCGCTCATGCCGGAGAGTAGCTCTTCGTGATTCTCTAAAAACATTCCATGTACTTCAATAGTCTGGCTTACTGCATCTACTTTTCCGACTAGTCTTGCGATCTTAGCCTGATATGTCTTGCCTGTCTCTTCAAGAGTTACGGTAAAGGGCGTATCAGATTTCAACCACCTTACCCAGAGTGACGGGACAAAGGCCTGAACTTCTGGTGTTTTCATGTCTACAATATCCAGTAATTTCTGGCCCTTGGTGACAGATTCATGGGGATGGATATGCAACTTAATCACGCGGCCGTCAAAAGGCGCTTTGATGGCACAATACTTTAAAGTTGAATTTACAATATGGAGATCTGCCCTTGCTCGCTTTACGTCTGCTTCAGAAATTTTTACAACAAGCTTGCTTACGGAATGCATATCAAGAAGTGTGGTATTTGAACGAAAAGTAGCTTCTGCTTTCGCCAGCTCAGCCTTCGCTTTTTCTAATTGAGCCAGACAGACAGCACTGTCAAACTTTACCAGTACTTCTTCCTTTTTGAAACTACTTCCACTTTTAAATGGAATGTTTGTAATCTTCCCTGACACCTGGCTAGACATGGTGGCTTCAGCCTGCGGCACAAGCAGCATCCTGGCTTCTAATAACTCTTCTTCTTCAGCGGCAGTCGAAATACTTACAATAAACTGAAAACCCAGGCAAAAGATAATGGCTAGTTTGTAGACGCTTAGTTTTACTCCGGAAAAGTAATAACAGGATGATATAGATTCTGCTTTAATCACAACTTCTTCTTCTCCTGTTCTGGTTCTTTTACTTCTCTGCTGGCGACTCCCCCTTGTACAATTCCTCCCTGTAATATAGTCTCTTTTTCCATAGCAGCCTTGAGGGCTTTCGCTAAGCTAGGGATATCGTATCCTTCGACCATGGCGGGCGTCCTATCTATGCCTATAGAATGGTAAATCCGGGCTGCCGCGCCTTGAAGCTCTGCATAGGTCAATCCGCTTCGCATCTTGGCGCTTAGCTTTCGCATTCTACTTAGAATGGATTCCAGTTCGTTAGTCGCATCTGCCTTCATTGCCGCTTCAATATGAACTGCGATCCTGTCCTTAATATCTTGCTGCTTTTTTGCTAATTGGTAACTCTGCAGCGACTGTTGATAATCCTCGAGAGAGAGGTGTACCTGGGTGATCACATTCATGCTTAACGCCAATCTGCGCACGTCTTCCAGTTTCTGTACGGTTTTTGCATATTTCCATCTACCTGGTCCTGACAAAATATTTAATAAATTATATGTCATACGTCTTGTGATTTCAGTCCAGTTAGGATTAAAGGTATAACCGTTATCTGTGTGGTTCCTGGTCACGTTCAGCTCAAGTCCCGGGATCATCTGTAGTATTGCCTTTCTAACCTCCAGCCGATGGATTCGTTTCTTATAATCTTCCTCTCGTAATTCTGAGCGGCTTAGCAGTGCTGTCTCCTCAAGCGTCTCAATGGAACCGACAGGTACAACCGGCAGGGCTGTTTTGTCGGGAATTATGACTTCATAATTTGATCCAAATTTAAGGTTCATTAAAGATGCCAGTTGATATGTGGAGGACTTCATCTGTTTTTTAAATTCCAGCAGTTTCTGGTTGAGATCGAGCAGAGATTGCTGATTTTGAAGGGCATTAAGTGGTGGTTGAAGGAGCTCTGTCTCTATTTTTTCGGCACGTTTCATGGCCGCCAGAGTGTCCACAAGCACTGCCTCAAAATCGTTTTTCACAGCCTGAACAGCCACAACTCTCCAGTAAGCGTTTATTACATCTAAGACAATATTTTGAATTGCCTTTCGTCTGATCTCATCTGCGATGAGAAGTTGATTTGCCTGCTGTTTCGATCTTACAAAACTAACTGCAAAATCAAGAATATTCCAGGAGAAGGCGAGAGATTGGTCTCTATATCTCCTCTCCTGAGAAGTTGAAGCAACCAGTGATTGCGTACCGTCAATCAATGACTGGCTTTTGGCCCCGGTAAACTCGCTACGTTTATGATAGCCAGAGTTGTATGTCAGCGTGGGAAGCATGTCGAACCTGGTGACTTTAAGAGAACCATGCTCTACTGCTTCTTCCATTAATTTTATCCTGTAATCAATATTGTATTTCAGGGTCCTGGCAAGGGCCTCATAAAGAGTTACGGGGCCTTTGACTTCTTCCTGATCCTTAAACATTTCGAGAAGATCACTTTCAAGTCTTAGCTCTCTTTCCTTACTTGTGGTTGGACGTGTTCTCATAGTACATGCACTTAACAGCAAAGCGCACATAACAAAACAGATGATATTTTTCATTAATCCCTTTTTCTCTTTTAGACTACTGATTTTCATGAATTGCTGAATAAATTTTTATTTGTGTGGAATAAAACTTCCTGAACTGCCTTATATGTCTTGATTGTGAATTTAATAAATACTAAATCCGGCAAATTTACTGTATCGGGTTTTGAGTATTGTTCGTACATTAAAGAAAATGGCAGAATGAGTCTACAGAAGAATTTTACGGTTGAATGGTTGTTTTTAAGCTTCCTACCCGTTTGTCGCAGTAATTAGGGGATATGTATTCTTAATCGATGCTACCTATATGTACTTGCGCTATTATAATCTTCTCTTCTTCATGATACTTATTACGCTGTCTTGAGGAATACCTCAAGCAGTTCATCCACCTCAATGTCAAAGCTGTTGGCTTCTCTGTGTATCTGTTCCTGAAATGATAAAATTTCCTTTCCCATCACTTTGGCAATTTTATCGCTCTCTTCGCCTTCTTCCGCTTCAAGTTTGGAAACATCTCCATCCGCTTCCTGCTCAGTGTCTTCTTGGTTTTCTGTATTTTCTACGCCTTCAATTGGTGCAGGAGTGTTATCTTCATTTCTGTCTTCACCTTCATTGTCGGTCTCTGCATTCTCTTCTGCGTCAGCATTCTCATCTACACTTTTAATTGTGGTTTGTGTATGGGTTATTGATCCGGTCGTAGTATTAACCGTTATTGTCCCCTTAACTGAGTTCCCATCTGCATCCTGAACAGTGTATGAAAAGGAATCGGTTCCTTCAAATCCAATTTTAGCCACATAGACAAAGCCTCCTTTGCCGTCGTGTGACACTGTGCCGTTTTGCGGCAGGTTCTGAATCTTCACGAAGACTTCATCTGACTCAGATTCTTCAGCTGCTTCTCCTTCTTCCACGATCTGGATTTTTGCTGCAACTCTAACATTTATCATATTTGACATTACAAACTGCCTTGCACCTGAATCTGTAGTACGCACTTCTGCTTGTGACGA
>JABGRF010000210.1:38876-49545 GCA_018648405.1 Candidatus Scalindua sp. | reverse complement strand
ATTCTGACAAATTCATTACTTCTGCAATCTCTCTCAAAAGCATGTCCTCATAATAGTATAGAGTAATAACCAATTTTTCTTTTTGAGGTAGCTCTGCAATAGCATGTTCCAGAACCTCTAGCTCTTCCTTCGATTCAAGGTTGCGTAAAGGCCCACTGGTTTTTTGATCCTTTATGATATCATTAGCCTTTGCTTTAGAATCATCATCTCCACCAAAACTGATATCTTCAAGGTAGAGCATAGAACACATATTTATATCTACCAGCATTTTATCCAGATCACTGCAGCTAATACCCATAGCCTCTGCAACCTCTTCGGTATGAGGAGTTCTGTTTAATTCCTGTTCAAGAGTGTTATATGCTTGTTTGATTAAATTATCTTTCTCTCTTACTGAGCGAGGCACCCAATCCTGCAAGCGAAGATAATCTAAAACAGCACCTCTGATTCTGTGAAAAGCGTAAGTTTTGAATTTTACATTTTTAGAATCATCGAATCTCTCTGCAGCCTCTATCAATCCCAGAATCCCGGATTCAAACAAATCCTCCTGATCAATATGAGAAGGCAAATACATCATAAACTTCCCCACCACATACTTAACAAGTGGAAGATAGTCCATAATAAATTTATCCCGTTTATTTTTATTTACAACATTATAACTTTTTTGTGATCTTTTCTTTACAGCAATGTCTGTTTGCATTGTAGTGTCCCCACATACTGTTTCATTATTTAATAACCCAATGGTTTTATATTCATTTTCAAAGAATCATATATAATAGTAATTTAGCATAAAACAAAATATATCTGATATTTACTTTTGATATTCGTTATCATCCTTTACCGGTTTGGTTATCCGTGTTTTCAGTCATACCAAGATTGTCCGGCACATATTTCATCAGCATCCGTACCAAAACGAAAGCAAGCAAACCAGTCAGGCAGCCTGCTATGACTGCTTTTTGAATTAGTGTATCAATAGCCAGATTTGATCCGTACCCGATAATACACGAAACAAAAAATACAATTATAGCAATATATATACTGGATTTAAATCCAATCAGTGCCAGTTGTTGTTTTACCATTATTTTTCTAATTCCAAATTACTGTATTATGTAATTTTATATCCATATCTTAAAGCTAGCAATTAGAACACCAAGGTTTTCAACCTTGCAATACCATATCCGCAACCATCTCTGCAGTAACCTGCCTGAGATCTTCCGGAACCTCCTGTCCATCAGAAATACATGAGAGAGGTATCTGTGTTTTCATGGCAACGCTAAGCATTGTTCCATACAAACAAGTCTCGTCAACCTTGGTAAAATGTAATTTTTGAACAGGAAACAGAGAAAATTTATTGATGATATTAATAGTGTCAGCATATCTTGTTGCCGCACTCACAACAAGATGAGTCTCCATATTCGGTACTTGATCGAGAAAACCTTTGAGACCGGATAATCCATTTTCATCACGATAGCCTATTCCAGGTGTATCAATAAAAATATGCGAAGAACTCTTATATTTCTCAATAATATCCTTGAGTTCACGATGAGAGGTTACCGTCCTGAGAGTCACGCCAATTCTGTCTGCTGTTTTCTTCAGTTTTTCTGCAGAATGACCCCTGATACTTATTAATAATATCGGCTTATCTGAAAGTTTTTTCTTGTCAGAGGCCATCTTCAAAATAGTCGTAGTCTTCCCGGTCCCTGCAGCACCAACAAAAACCATTATTTTAGATTTGTTCTGATTATTGAATGATGAATCAGTAATTTTAATTTTTTGAATAATACCTTCCCTGAGCATCTGTACATTCAAATCCATATTATTATACTCATCATTGCTCAATCGGCTCACAACCTTATTTATTAAAAGGTTAGTATGTTCCTCTTCAACCTGTTGAAGACGAAGTTGATTGAACAATTCCTTACTTGCTTTAGGCCAATCGCCACCTGAGCTGCTGTCTTGTTGATGATCTGAGGCAGCTAATCTCTCATCGACACTATAGCCTGCCATTTCTACCAAATCTTCTGCAAGTAAATGGTCTGACAAGGCGGCACTATCGTTCTCACTGTGCGTAAGAGTCGTCTGTTTGTTCACAGATGAATATTTTTTTGACGGAGACCATCCCGACGTAGATGATTCTGTCTGATTCAGAGCTGAAGATAATAATTTAGAGTTATCACCATTATTTTTTATCTCATTACTTGCATGTGACAGTGATTTACCAAACTTACTCCCGGCTGTCCACTTTGTTACTTTCCCGGCTTTGCCGGACTTTGATCTATTTGATATTTTACTTAACTGATCTGTTGGAGTTGAACCTGAGGGCTCGACCTTTTTGCTTGAGTGTAGATGATCCGATAATGTAACACTATCCACATAATCTTCAGTTACATCCATATTCCCTACAACATCTGATTTTTGTTCCGACTGTTGCTTATCTGACAAAGATGTGTCAGGAGCGCCTTTGTCTGGAGATTGAGAATCCGAGCCATCGCTACTCTCTTGTACATCCTCTCCATCTTCCTGCTCTGAGTCCTGACTCTCATCCTGTCTACTATTACTTTCGGCAGCAACAACCTCAACCAGTGTCTGGCCTGTCCTGCTCTTAATGTCGCCTTCCTCTATATTTCTAGTTTCGAGTATTATGGATGCATCACCCATTTCTCTTTTAACGCTTTTTAGAGCTTCTTGTACCGTAGCCGCAATAAATGATTTAATTCTCATTTGTCAAACTCACAATACCGAGTGATTCAATTTGAACCCCCGGCGCAATTTCTTTATATGATAACACTGGTAAATATGGTATTGCTGTTTCTGTTAGTTTTCTAATATGATTTCTTAATGAAGAAGATGTTAGAAGAACAGCATTATTACTGGTTGCGCTGGCATTCCTGACCGTTTCTACAATTGCATCAATAATTTTCTGTGCATAATTTGGTTCTAAAGCGAGTACAGACTTGTTCCCCATATCATGAACAGAGTTTATAATATCCTGTTCAAGTCCGGGTTCAAAGGAAATTGTGCTGAGTTTATTAGACTCACTCTGATACTGACTGCACAATGTTCTGCACAGTTTCTGCCTCACAAGTTCAGTCAGGGCTTCAGGATCCTTATTGGTTGGAGCATTGTCAATAAGAGTCTCAAGTATAGTTACAAAATCTTTTACAGAAATTTTCTCCCTTAATAAATTCTTTACTACTTCCTGCACTATACCCAGTGTAATGACAGCCGGTGTTAATTCGTTAACCAGTGTTGGCGAATCCTTTTTGGTTGTATCAATTAGTTTTTGAATATCTTCTCTGGTAATTATTTCATAAGCATGCGTTTTAATAACCTCAGTTAAATGAGTAACCAATACAGAAGTAGGATCAATTACTGTATAACCCGCAGTCTCTGCATCCTCTTTCTTTGACTCTGTTATCCACACACCTGGCAAACCGTATGCTGGATCTGTTGTCTTAATTCCCTCAATTGGGGATGTCTCCTCATCACCTAAAGCGAGATAACTATCAGGCATAAGTTCACCCTTATCAATAACCTGTCCTTTTATTTTAATACTGTATCCATTTGAAGGAAGCTGCAGGTTATCTCTCAAACGTATAGGTGGAATAATTATACCGATATCTCTGGCAAGTTGTTTTCTAAGTGAATTTATCCTACTTAACACTCCTCCTGTTTTCTTTGGGTCTACCAATGGAACCAATTTATATCCAACTTCAATCCCCATTCTATCAACCTGCAAAAGGCTCTCAAACTCATCCTCTGGTGCAGTTAATTGCTTTGCATTTTCTGCCGTTATCTCTTTTCCATCACTTGATATTACTTTTTCCTTTGTACTGGATTGACCCTTTCTGGCAACTGTAAATAGAAACCCGAAAAGGGCTGACATTATAAAGAAAGGGACTTTAGGCATTCCTGGAATTAATCCGAAAATAAGCAATATTCCGGATGCCATACCCAATGCTTTCGGAACAGTCAATAGCTGAGAAGATAAGTCTTTGCCCAGAGTAGACTTAGATGTTGACTTTGTAATGAGAAGTGCAGCTGAGATAGCATTGATTAGAGATGGAATCTGGGTTACCAACCCATCACCTACCGTCAAAAGAGTGTAAGTGGATAATGCTTCATTAATTTTCATGCCCTGCATCATCGTCCCTATCACAATACCACCTGCGATATTTATTATCGTAATAATTATCCCTGCAATGGCATCACCGCTTACAAATTTACTTGCACCATCCATCGAACCATAAAATTCAGCTTCTTGTGATATTTCAGTACGTCTTTCCTTAGCCTGTTCTTCAGTAATAGCACCTGAGTTCAAGTCGGCATCAATGCTCATCTGTTTACCGGGCATGGCATCTAATGTAAACCTAGCGGAAACCTCAGAGACCCTTGTAGAACCTTTTGTAATTACTATGAACTGAATAACTGTCAGTATTATAAAAATTACCAGTCCAATTACTACATTACCACCTACCACAAAATCTCCAAATGAGGCAATTACCTGGCCGGCTTCAGCGTGCATAAGTATAAGACGTGTTGATGCCACGTTCAGGGCTAGTCGAAAAAGGGTAAGGAACAGCAAGAGAGAAGGATATGCAGAAATTTCCAAGGCCTTTCTTACATGCAATGTAACCAGTAGCACAAGAAATGATAGTGATATGTTAACAGTTATGAAAATGTCCAGCAAAAATGATGGCAATGGTACTATCAGTACAAATAGTATAACCAACACTCCAACCGCAAGTCCAAACTCACTGTATTTATATAGAGGTTTTCCACCCCCTCCAGACGAATTCATTGCATTTTCAGCCACTCTGTTTCTCCATTATATTGATTACCTGTTTGCAACGATGTTGCGTAATTGATAGACATATGAAAGCACCTTTGCAACTGCCTGATAAAGCTTCGGCGGTACGTCACTGTCGATATCAACTGTACTATATAAAACACGAGCAAGAATTCTATCCTCTACTATTGGAATATCGTGTTTCGTTGCGACCTCTCTTATTTTTAATGCTATAAGATCAACACCTTTCCCTATAACTTTCGGTGCATCCATTGTTGCTGCATCGTATTTAAGGGCTATAGCATAATGAGTCGGATTAGTAACTATCACGTCGGCCTCTGGTATTGCCTGCATCATTCTCTTCCTTGACATTTCACGCTGAACAGCCCTGATTCTGGATTTAACCAGAGGATCTCCATCTGTCTGCTTTGACTCCTGTTTTACCTCGTTCTTAGTCATCATCAGATCTTTCGAATGCTGCCACCTCTGATACACAAAATCGAGTAGAGCAAGAATTAACAAGATGATGGCTATCTTCAAGGTTATTCCAAATATCAGACCGGATGCAGATGTAAAGACAGCTTCCGTATTCATGCTTACTAACTCCATCAACGGTTCAAGATCCTTTCTTATAGAGATATACGCGATACCACTCATTATTGATAATTTCACAAGAGCCATAGCTGTCTTAACCAGTGATTTTTTCGAAATAAGATTTTTTGCACCAGTTAAAGGGTTTATCTTCTTAAAATCCGGAATAAGCGCCTTACGACTAAAAACGATACCCACTTGAGAGTATGAAGCGATTGCACCAACTATCATAAACCCACCCATTATTGGAAGAACTCCTTTTAAATTCTTAAAAGAAATATCCATCAACAATCCTACAAAAGTATCAGCATCGAAATCTTTATAGAAAAGATTCTTACAAATCATACCCATTGTGTCTTTCATTTGTATTAACATTGAACCTCCTAAAAATAACATAAGCAAAACTCCGGACAATAATATTAAAGCGCTATTAACATCCTGACTCTTAGCTACCTGGCCTTTTTCAACGGACTCTTTTTTCTTTTTGGCCGTTGGCTCTTCCGTTTTTTCTTCATCTGATGCCATTGCTTACATCCCTCCTACAAGGCTAAATATGTCTTTACGAAGCAAATCTAATAAATATTGTATTGATCGTGTAATAAAAGGAAACATTATGACTAAAAGCAGAAAACCAACAAGAATTTTCATTGGAAAAATAATTAAAAATATGTTTATCTCAGGAGTAGACCTGGCCAGAAACCCTGATACTACTACAGTAAGGCCCAGGACAATCATTATTGGAGCTGCTATCTTTATAGCGGACACAAATAATCCACCAAACAGCTGCAATATTTTATTCATCGAAAATCCCAGATCTATAAATCCGGTAAGAGGTACTGTCTTATAACTCAGAATTAGTGCGTTTATCAGCCAGTGGTGACCATTTATTGAAAAAAACAAAATCAATGTTACTATTTGAAGCAGCTGTGCAATTGGGCTTACTCGATCCCCGGACAACGGGTCTACCAACTCTGCCATAGTCAACCCCATTTCAGTACTAATCAACGCTCCACCCATAACAAATGCCGCAAATGCCAATGTCGCCACATAACCAATTAAGAATCCAATTGCGAGCTCTTTAAAAACGACAAGAATAAAATCGATCATGTTATCAGGCAGTACAGTTGGCGAACTACCGATTGTTGGAAAGATTGCAAATGCAATCACCAATGCTAATCCTATCTTTACCATTAAAGGCATGGAAGCTTTACTATATATTGGTGAAAAGAAGAGAACACTGGCTGTTCTGATCAACACTAATGCAAACATTGGTAGAATATTAATAGGATCTAACATCATTTTTAGAAAGTATATTTAGAAAGGTTACCCAATAATAGCGTCGCAAATGACGTTATTTTGTCTAACAACCATGGTAATGAAAATGCAAATACTGCAAATACGGACAAGAGCTTAGGTAGAAATGTCAGAGTCTGTTCCTGGATGCTTGTAACTGCCTGAAATATTCCTATCGCAAGCCCTACTACTAACGCTGTTCCAATAAGTGGAGCAATCATAATTAATGTAATTGTTACTGTTTCCTTACCAAGAAATGTTACTATGTCGTATCCCATAATTTTACCTTATGCTCGAAACTAATGATTGAATAATAAGATGCCAACCGTCTACTAGTACAAATAGGACAATCTTAAACGGAACAGATATCATCATTGGAGGGAGCATAAACATACCCATTGAGGTCAATACACTTGCGACAACCATATCTATGACAATAAACGGCAGATAAACAACAAAGCCCATTTGAAAAGCAGTCTTTAACTCGCTTACAACAAATGCCGGTAATAGAATGTGTGCAGGAACATCTTCCAATGATTCTGGTCTGTCCATCTCTGCAATGTTATAGAACAGTGCGATATCTTTCTCTCTAGTCTGCTTGGCCATAAATGTTTTTAAAGGCACAATTCCTCGTTTAAATGCCTCTCCCTGTTCAATCTCCTCCTGCATGAATGGCTGAATAGCATCTTTGTTGATTTGAGAAAACACAGGCGCCATAACAAAAAAAGTTACCAATATTGCAAGACCTATAAGTATCTGATTAGGCGGCATCTGTTGAGAAGATATTGCCTTCCTTACAAATGACAGCACTATAATGATCCTGGTAAATGAAGTCATTACCATTAACAATCCCGGTAAAAACGTAAATGAAGTCATTACAAGGAGGACCTTAACGATCCCGGCAACTTTCTTTGGTTCATTGAGGTTACCCATATTAATAGTCATGTTCATAGCATCACTAACTGCGTCTTCTGCCACAACAGTATGCGAAAGAAACATAAGAGCTCCAAACGATAGGGCCAACACAAGTATTATTAACAAATATTTCATTTTTGCTTTCTTTCCGATATTGATTTCTTAATGATATCAAGAAATTCCTTCTTGTTAACGTTAACGCTATCATCAGCAGTACCTGTGCTACCACTACCAATCGCAATATCCTTATTTGTAATCTCTTCATTTGCAATCTCGGTTATCAGACCGATGTTGTCATTGGTGACACCAAGTAATAAATGTTTTCCTGGTACTTTAACCAAAAACAGTGATTTTTTGACGCCCATTGGAGTATGATCAACTATCTGTATCATTTTCCCGCTTTTTCCTAGATTTGCACTTACTCCAAATTTCTTTTTTAGCACATAAACAGTTCCAAGAATCAGTGCTATGACTATGAGCAATGTACTGATAGTTTTTGTATATCCCTTGTATCCACCGAAAACAGAGTCCTTTTTTGCATCTTCGTTAAACAGCCCTGAGCCTTTAACCTCCGCAAAGACATTACTCTGCATAACAGTAACTGTTAGAACGAAACAGATGAGAATAAACGCCAAGAATAGTACAGAATTCAGGTTGTTTTTGTTAATCGACGCTTTTTGAGTAGTAATCTTCATATTCAGTTAAAATTAAGTTAACAAAGTAGTTTTATTATGATATGACAAGATCGCAAATAAGATACCATTACATTTTTTAATATTCACGCAACAATGCAAAACTTTATCTTATTGATACTACTAGACTTACACACCATTGTGTTTAAAGAGACAAACAAGTCTCTTAAAACACACATTTGTCGCCTGTTGTGATAAAATACTACGTAGACTTTTTAAACTAAGCGTAGATTTCTTAGACAAGACTCAACCACTCCAGAATTTCAGTCAAGAGATTAATACAAGCATGAACTGAAAGTGCACAGATTTAGCTAGCGTGGCGGAACAATAGATGTGAGGTTTTGGGATTGAAACAGGAAGTATTTGTTACAGAAAATTGAAGGTAAACTGGGTACTACAGTAAGGAATGATGTCAGATTTGCCAATTACACTCTTCAATATAAACAAATCTTCATTTGTAGCGGTTGCCGACCAGGAAAATATAATTATTTGGCTCTTTGAACTGGCAAATGACAAGTTTGAATGTCAAATCAGGAACGCTATTAGCGCAGACACAGAATACTGCCTTAAGAATACTACCTTAAGTAGTACTTGCAATCCTGGTTATCTTTACACCAAAATTTTCATCTACTACTACTACCTCGCCAAATGCAATTACTTTGCCACGAACCGATATCTTAACCGGCTCTCCTGCTAAACTATCCAGTTCTATTATTGATCCTGGTGTCAATGCCATAACATCACGCATTAACATCTCCGTCTTCCCAAGTTCTACAAGCACCGGAATATGAACATCCATCAGCATATCCATATTTTTTGAACTGCCTTCGCCGCCTTGTGGCTTCACAGGCTCCAGAGGAGAGAACTTAACGGATTTAATGCTCTCTGCATCGTCGATAGATTGAGTCGGTTCATTTTGATCTGTGATCGTCTTATCTTCCATTTAATCTCCCATCTTAAACTAATAACGAAAAACAACATAAAAATATAAACATTGTTAACTTTAAAAATACCGATTTAAATCAGATACATTTATCTTCATTATAAATCATTGTATGAAGCTACCAATTCATACATCCTCGTCTCCTGATATTCCGATAATTTGTATAGCCTTCTTTGAACCATATAAGCCCAGTTTTCCGTAAAATTTGTTTTTTCCTTCAACAACTACTTTCAGATTATTTGTAATCTTACTGTCCAGCCGTAATACATCACCCGCTTTGAGATTTACTATATCATTTACCGTAAAGTCCGTCTCATCCAATACCCCCGCTACAGATAGTTTTATTCCACCTGATAATTTCTGAAGCGATTCGCTACTTTCATTGTCTAGTTCAGCCGAATTTGACTGTTTGCTACCAAAGAAGTGATCCAATGTGTGATCCACACTTGAAACCGGAACACAAAATTTCATCTCACCAAAGCTGCTTTCTATGTTAAAGGTAAAGGAAACAAGCAGAACAACATCAGCTTCGGACGCGATATTAAGATATCTGGGCTCCATTGCCGTATCAGAAATAGTCCACTCCATTTCATCATACGGTTTCCACGAAGTACCTATTTTCTCTAAAATTATTTTTACTATATTACCAACAATGGAAGTCTCCGTGTCTGTCAATTTCCTTATCTCATTCTGTGTTTTTCCCTCGCCTCCAAATGCCTTCTCAACGATTGATAAACACAATCCCATATCCATTGCAATACACCCAAAACCCTTTAGTGGCTTCAGCCGGACTGTATTAATAAACATAAGCTCCGGACATGTATTTTTAAATATCTCAAAACTTAATTCATCTATCGAGTTCAAACTTACCTTTGCAGTACCCCTCAAGAAGTTAGAAATCTCCCTGCTTATCTGATAAGCAGTAGTTTCAAATACCTTATACAACATTCGTTTTTTCTCTCTCGAAATTGTATTCGGCCTTTTAAAATCATAATACTTTACCTTGCTGTCTGCCTCCTCAATAATATCCGGCTGTGCTGCAATGCCTTGACTTTCATGAAATGATTCCAGCAAGCTTTCAACTTCATCGCTAGAAAGTATCGCGTTTTCCGAGTTTTCCATAATTACTGTATAATAAAATCTGAAAAATATACCTGAGAGATTGCATCATCTATGCCTAAAAGATCACTATTGAGCAAGTCTCTTATCTCTACTCTCAATCCTTTATGATTAGCACGATCGCTCATCTCACTCAGCTCTTTTGAGGAAAGAAAAGAGACGAGTTTGTCCCTGAAAACAACCTTATTAGCTTTAATCGTTCCTTCTATTTCACTATTCTTTACTTCAAGGCTGATGATTACTCTCAGATACCTTTTACTATCAACGCTTCCAATATTAACAACAATACTATCCATTGGTACTAATATTTTACCCAGCACATTATTACTA
>JABGRF010000210.1:10445-38776 GCA_018648405.1 Candidatus Scalindua sp. | reverse complement strand
TTATCTTTCTTCTTGTTTTTCTTCTTTACCTTTTCAGGTTTAACAGATTTTTCTGTATCAGCACCTTTACCATCTTCTGAGCTATTCTCTACGCCAGCACCTGATGAATCAGCTGAAGAAACTGTAATAGCATAGTCGTCTTTAGATGAATATATTCTTGTAACAAATATAAAAGCGGATCCTACTGACAATACGGTGACAACAATCATAACCAATATATTCTTCAGACCCATTTTTGCAGTATCTTTTTTTCCTGCACCTTCAGATCCGGAATCTTCTGCGTTATCAGTATCGTCAGTATTTGCACCTCCCTCTTCCGATACTACATCTTTTTTCTTTTTCTTAAAAATTGCAAATCTCCCTTGTATCGGTTCTTAATAATTCACTATCAAATTGAACACGGTAATCATTTTTTTCTATCCCTATATATCGGAAATCATTATATTTATTCTGTTGTTTGCTTTTACCTTGTATGATGATCCGTCTCCCAACAATGGTTGATACTTTCCATACCCAATCGCAGTAAGTCTGGTATAATCAATCATGCCTACATCATTAAAGTATCTTATGACAGCAGAAGCATATTCTGCCGATAATTGCCAACTTGTTGGGTAGTCATCAGTTGGGATAAAACTCTCACTTGTATACCCTTCAACAATAACCTGACAATCTCTGTTTCGTATAACCTTTATTAGGTTATTTAGATACATCTTGCTTTCAGATGACATATCCAGCTCTTCATTAACAAAATCTATTTCTGTAGGAAATATCAACTGATTCCCTGTTTGCGTATATTCAATATCAATATTGTCATCAATTGTATTAACAAATACGTTCCTTAGCAACTCTTCTCTCTTTTTGTATTTACCTCCATAACTCTCCTGCTTCATTTCCAGGTTTGTTATGGAGTCGCTACTGCCAAATGCTATCTTGCTTACTCCGAAATTATCCAGTGCTTCTCTAAATGATTCAATAGCCTCTTTTGCATCTTCATCTTTGGCAGGACCGACATTAGAAGACAACATTATAAAGAACGCCAACAAGATAGTCATAAGTGCGGCGAAGGCAACCATATCAACAAACGCCCCCTCCTCAAGCGGTTTTTTTTTCTTCTTCTTCCTTACGATCTCAGTCTTTAGGATATCTATCTTAGCCATATTTCGTATCTTAGACGCCCTTAGGCAATTCCATTATAATCACTTCTACTCTTCTATTAAGTGTACGATTATGTTCATTAATATTCGGAAGTACGGGGCTATACCGACCACGCCCACTCACGCCAAACCGGGAAGACGAAAGCATCTCCTCTCCGATTATATAGTCGCAGACTCTGGAAGCACGTGCAATAGACAACTTATTACCGACATTGTTGTCATCAATATAACTATCATCTGTGTGACCTTCGATTCTAACATTATTAGGAATCACGCCTAATAGCTCTGCAATTTTATCCAATAAATACAAATATTCTATCTTTAGAGCTATATCACCTGAATCAAAAAGGATGTCAGCCATTATCCTGATAGTAAATCCTTCATCAGTCATCAGCAAGTCTATAACATCAAACAATTCATTCTCAGTCATAAACACGACCAAATCTTCTCTTATTAAATCAAGGTCACTTATAGGCGGTAAAAGTTTATCTTCATCAATCATCACCTTTGTCATGCTTGTGACCTTATCTTCAAATATGCCTGATTCCTTTAGAGTTGCAATCATTAGATTCTCACCTGTACCTGTACTTTTCTTCATTACCATCTCTGCGATGTCATCTTCTTTAGGTGAACTCATCGCTATTATAAGTACAAAGAACGTCATCAACAGAGTAATCATGTCACCATAAGCCAATGCCCATTCATTAGGATCTTTTTTTGGTTCTTCTTCCATTATTTTGCAGGACTTGCACTTCTTATCTTATCCTTTAAATCTTCCATCTTCTGTTCCTTCCTTTCAGATGGAGAGAGGAAACCCTTTAATTTCTCTTCTACTATACTCGGGTTATCTCCTGATTGTATCGACACAACCCCTTCCAGTATTAACTCTTTCACTAGAGTTTCTTCCTTAGACCTTACATCAAGTTTTCCGCTCATTGGCAAAAAGATCAGGTTTGCCACTATAACACCGTATAATGTAGTTAATAGTGCGGTTGCCATGCCAACCCCGATCTTAGAAGGATCATCCAGCTCCCTAAGCATTAATACTAACCCTATTAACGTCCCCATCATGCCGAACGCCGGAGCTACTACCCCCATCGATTCAAGCACTCCCTTTCCTTTGGAATGACGGCCTCGCAAATTTTCAATCTCCTTCTCTAGTATTGTACGAAGTCCATCTGCATCAGTCCCATCAACAAGTAACTGTATGGATTTTGACAGAAAAGCATCCTTAATGTCAGCCACCTTGCTTTCTAATGCCAGCAACCCTTCCCTTCTAGCAAGTTTTGCATATTCTATTAAATTTGCCACTTCCGCCTGAGGAGAAGCTACTTTCACAAATATTGTTTTCATGATCAAGGAAACCAGGCCAGTAACTACTTGCAATGGGTATCTCACAAGCGTAGCTGATATCGTTCCTCCAATAACTATCATTATTGACGGAATATTTATAAAACCTGCTATCCCAGACATCCCCCCGCCCAAAATAATAGATACGATGAGCAGCAAAGCACCAATTAATATACCTGCCGGAGTTGCAATATCCATTTTTACGCTCCCTTTATTTCGTCTTTAGTTTTCTGAAATTCCTTTTCGATTATCTTCCTGATAGCCTCAGTAAGTTTTGAAGCTTCATCAGTCTCAACAAACTCCAATATTTTAGCAAGATTCTTTCCATTCATTTTTGAAAGTATGCTGACGGCTGTTTCGTACTTAAGTTTTTTAATGATAGCTACCGCTTTTTCAGTTTCAATTCTTTGATAAATTGCGGCAAGCTTCTTTATATTTCTTTGTTTAAGTGTTTCATCTTCATCTTTATTCACGCTTTGCAATCTTTTCATTTTCTCACAAATTCTACCTGCAAACGCCGGATCAAACTCTGTAAGTATCTTTGCAGATTTCTTGGATTGCATACTCGCTAAAACCTTGGCACTCGTCTCTTTCTTAAGCTTACTTAAGACCCCTGCTGCCTTTAATGCATCCATCGATGAATATATATCAGCCAACCGCTTCAGGTTTTTTCTCTCACTTTCATCAAAAACTATGAGATCCTTATCTAGATCAATTCGCTCCTTACTTATTAGCAATAGCGCTCCATCCAGTTTCTTTCTCATAACCGCCATTTCTTTTTTTCGATTTTCTACATCGGTTTTAAAAGCAGCTATTTCTCTCTCTTTTTTGGGAAGCAGTGCTGATTTCTTTTCATACAAAGCGATTCTTTGCTTAAGTTCCTGCTGGTATTTTCTAATTTCCTCAGGAGAAAACCCCTTTATTGCTCTGACAGCATTTTTTGTCTTTTCTTGCTCAACTTCCTCTTTATCACTGCTCTCCTTTTTACTGTACTTCTCCTCCATCTCTAATACCTTGGAGGCATAATATTCTCCCATCTTTTTTTCAATTCCTTTCTTTAAGGATATCATCACATATGATGATATCGCAAAAATGACAATGAAAAAAAGAACTAAAGGAATTAATTTCTTTTTGTTTAATTTAAGCTTGATCATTTTCTGTCACCAGTTTATTACTAAATTTTGTCATTGCAATATCGTCCATTTCCCTGTTTAACACGAGTTCAAGTTCAATTTTATACTCTTCCTCCCACCGATCCCTGAGCTTTTCCAATCCTTTTCTCTTTTTAATTATTTCAACCAGCTCTTCCTGAACGGTGTTCATTGCAGTTGATATCTCCTGGATTCTGGATTTACTGGCATCAATGCGGTATCCTATATTTAAAAAATAATCTTCATAGGTCCTGAGTTCATCAGATGCAATGACCTGGTTTTTCCTAGAAGAGAGCAGGCTCTGACTATCCAGTTTACTCTTCTTGAGATTTTCTAATTCATTCTTCTCATTCATAAATAAACCTTGAATATCTCTCAGTCTACCGACACACTCTTCCTCATATATACGTTCTTTATTGAGTAATGGCTGCAATTTAAAATGAAACTTTCCACTTTGTCCCATATTTTATGATCTCAAAATTAATGACTTTAATTAACCAGACACATTATCAAACCTTCATATTATCCAGGCATAAACAGTGAGCTAGCTACGTTTGAGTTGATTGAAATAACTCAAAAGCATAACTGGCTTTTATTTAAAACAACTAATTCATAACAGGCGCACTCTCATTTTGTGCTCCCACGTTATAATCATTCATCATTTTCATTAAGCTATCTATATCTTCTTCATATTTACTCTCATCAGACACCCCCTGCTTCAGGTAGCTTGTAATATTATCATATTTACTGATAGCATAATCTATTTTATGGTTCTTTCCTTCTACATAGGCACCTACATTTATCATATCCTCAGCATCTTTATAAATTGCGTAAGCTGATCTTAAGTTCTGAGCGGCTTTCATATGACCGTCAGTAACAACATCAATCATGCATCTACTTACACTGTTAAGCAGATCAATTGCCGGAAAATGGTTTTGTGCTGCCAGCTTTCTGGATAGTATAATATGACCATCGAGAGTTCCCCGCACTGTATCTGACACCGGCTCGTTAAAGTCATCACCATCAACCAGCACTGTATACAATGCGGTAATACTACCTTTAGACGTTATACCAGTCCTTTCCAGCAGTTTTGGTATAACAGAAAAAACAGATGGAGTATAGCCTCTTGTAGTTGGAGGCTCGCCTATTGCCAGCCCAAGTTCACGCTGAGCGTTTGCAAGCCTGGTAATGGAATCCAATAGCATCATCACATTCAAGCCCTTATCTCTGAAATATTCAGCTATTGTAGTTGCCACGAAAGCCCCTTTCAGTCTGGCAACAACAGGCTTATCAGAAGTCACAACTACTACAACTGATTTCTTAATGCCTTCCTTACCTAAATTATACTCAATAAATTCACGAACCTCTCTTCCACGTTCTCCAATCAAGGCAATGACGTTAATATCAGCCGTAGACGATCTTGCAATCTTTCCCAGTAGGGTGCTTTTCCCCACTCCACTACCTGCAAATATACCTAGTCTTTGACCTTTCCCACACGTCAAAAGGCTGTCAATACACCTGACTCCAGTACTAATAGGGTCGGTAATGAGCGGCCTGTCCAGTGGTTCTGGAGCATCATTATGTATTGTCCTCATTTCATCATAATCAATAGGACCTTTGTTGTCTATTGGGCTTCCCAACCCATCAAGTATTCTACCTTTAAGAGACATGCCAAGTTTAATCTGAAGCGGCTTCCCTGTCGCAATCACTTCGCTTTTCGGGCTAATACCATTCATTTCTGCGATAGGCATTAATAATGTTTTTTTATCTTTAAAACCAACAACCTCTGCAAGCACATGCTCGCCATCAGTTTGTGTTGTCAACTTGCACAATTCACCAATATGGACCTCGGGGCCTAATGACTCTATTAACATACTGGTAGCCCTGGAAACCGTCCCTGTCAGACACGTAGTCTCAGTATCTGCCAGCCGTTGATGACACTTTGCAAACATTTCATTTATTGCTATCACTCCGCACCTTCCGTTTTAATATTATACTCCCCAAATGCTAAAACTATCTCATTCCAACGGGTTTCTACCATTGCATCAACACCTCCACAATCTGTAATAACCTTGCATCCACCTCTGGATATTTTATCATCACTTGCTATTTCGTAAGTATCATCTGTATTAGAAGATCCACTAGTTTTAATTGTCTTTAATCTTTCAGCATCATCTGGATTTACGCATACTTTTAATATATTTTTTTCTTTTACTCTGTCAATTGCGTCACTTACCACTTTTTCTATTATTTTGCCATTACTTTGAGAAATGTCTTCATAGATTGCCTTTTTTGCAATTGCAAATACAAGATTAATAATTTCTTTTTCACATTTACTCCAGTTATCATCCCTCTCCTGCTTTAAAACCTCGATTGCTTTGTGCATGCTCTGGCTTATAAGTTCAACATCTTTTCTGTTTTTTTCTAATGCTTCGTCCCAGCCCTTTTGATATGACTCTTTTCTTATATTCTCAATTTCTTCTTCTTTTTTCTTTCTCTTTTCTTCATCGCTTACCGATGTATATTTAGATTCAAGAACAAATGAGTTTTCTATAACAGGCAATTTATATACATTTTTTCTGCTCATACCAGCGGCCCAACATCTTGAGCTCTACCCCTTACCGTTTCACCCTGAGCTTCCATTTTAGCTAAAGAATCAACCACTATCTTCTGAGCATCCTCAACTTCTGATAGAGGTTTTGGACCTAATACTTGTTGCTCCTCTATAACCATCTGGCCCATACGTTTAGACATATTCTTAAATATCTTATCGTTCACATCTTTACTGGCAGTCTTCAAGGCTAGGGCAATCGTACTTGTTTCAGTCTCTGATAACATCTGTCTTAATGCCTTGTCTTCAACTATTGATATATCTTCAAATACAAACATAAGTGTTTTAATTTCCTGTGCGATTTCAGGATGCTCTTCCTTTATACGTTGCATAATTGTTTTTTCAGTGACCGAATCACTTCGATTAAGTATTTCAGCAATGGCTCTATATTTTCTTTCATTTGGTGTATCAATTCTATCACCTAACGAGATAACCTTTGTCTCTAACAGCTCATCTATCTGTTTAATAATTTGAACAGGTGGTGGCTTTGAAGTAGCCATCTTGTTTAACACATCAAGCCTTAATTCTTCAGACATTGTACCTACAACTTCCGCAGACTGATGTGGTTCAAGATATGAAAGGATTAACGAAATTAATTGAGTATGTTCACCGGCAAGTATTGAGATAATTTCTTCGCTTGTAAGGTGCTTAAAGTATCTGAAAGGTATAATACTAGGTCTGTGATCTTTAATTACGTCAATAATCTCTTCACTTTTACGCCATGACTGAAATTCATCCTTAAACTCATTAAGAATACCAATCGAAATTTCACTACTAACGCTTCTCATCCGTCCGATTATATCGCTAATCTCGGCAATCTCGTTTTCGCCAAAATTGCCAAGAATATCAGCTGCTATCTCAGGACCTAGATTTAAAAGCAATATCGCAACTTTTTCTTTAGTTGAAAATGTAGGATTCATTATTCACTCTCCCTCAACCATTTTCTAACAAGATTACTTGTCGTCCTTGGATCCTCTTGTGCGTTAGAAACTATCCCCTCCCTTATTGCAACTCGATCTTCATCTGATTTTTTCTCTCTTGCCGCATCTGCTTCAGTCATAGCGGTATTCTCAATCTCTGGAGCCGGTGCATATGTAGCATACCCACCACCAGGAGCAGTAGCTACCTGTTGACGCGGTGAAGACATGCGCTTTAATGCCTTTGACGCAAAGAGAAGAAATGCAATAACAGCTATTACAAGTGAACTACTTCTGGCAATTGATAGTATAAATGCTTTTTTGTCTTCCTTTTCAACACCCTCCTCATCAACATAAGCAGCAATAGCCCGATGGAACTGAACGTTTTGTATCTCAAACACGTCGTTTCTCGGTGCCGCTTCATTAAGTCCTATTGCCTGTTTTACAATAACCGCTATTTGGTCCAATTCATCTTCAGTCCTGGGCTCATATTTAGTGTTTACCGTACCATCCGCCATCTCTTCGTCAACATAATTACCATCTACAAGAACCGCTACGGTTAATCTCTTAACACGTGCCTCGTGCTCAGAAACAACACGTTCAACTTTACTCAAGGCATATTGAGTAGTCTCAGTTTCTTCTGATTCTTTAGACATTTTACCACCACCATCACCATTAGCTCCACCTGGCATTTCTGTCGATTGCGTTGTAATGACCTGACTTACAGGCACTCTTTTATCCTGGTCGTATTCAATTTGCTTTTCATCAACATTCTTAAAGTCTAAATCAACACTTACTTTAACAATGGCCTTACCAGGACCAGTTATCTTTTCGATTATACTCATTGCCTGAGATGCATAATACTCTTCTCGCTTTCTACTTAAATCAAATTGATTTGTAACAACAGTAGACAGCTGATTATCTCCACTCTTTGACAGTAAATTCCCCCTACTGTCCGTAATAGAAATATTTTCCGGAGTCAAACCTTCAACACTGGTGCTGACAAGGTGTGAAATACCAGCTAATATTGAAGGATTAACAGCATTCCTTTTTCTCATTTTCAAAACAACTGAAGCAGTCGCAGACTTTTCTTCTCCAACAAATAAAGACGGTTCTGGTATAACTATTTGAACCTTTGCCCACTCCACACCATCTAATTGCGAAATTGTCTTTGATAGTTCTCCCTGAATGGCTCTCCTATAATTTACTTTTTGTGCCAAATCCGACATACCAAACTTAACTTTATCAAATAACTCAAAACCCACCTCTCCTCCTGGCAGGCTTTCTTTCGCAAGGGCCATTCTTGCTTCATAAATTTTATTTGATGGTACTAATACCGTAGAACCATTATCCTTTACTTTGTATTTTATCTCATTATCTCGAAGATATGATACAACCTCAGCTGCTTCTTTTTGACCCAAATCACTATACAAAAGCCCATAGTCCGGTGTCCTTACCCAAAAGGTAACACCTAATAAGGCTGCAATAAACCCAAGTATCACAACAATAAAAGTGAGTCTCTGCCCGAAGCTTGTTCCATTCCATATATTACTGAATTCATCTGTTATCTGACTCAACTTGTGACTCCTTATAAATGGCTGTATATTAGGTGTTTAGTTTTAATCTTAAATACTGTTTTGAGTAAATCGCAAATCATATACCACATCACTTTTATTATTTACCAATTGTTATAAAATATGACTAAGTAAGTGATTCCCGTAACCCTGACACAGAGAGGTTCTTTTGCTCAATATTTCATAAATATTAATCCAACTAAATAAGTAGCATTTTTGAACTAATCGTAGTTTTATTAGACAAATAAATTAGCTACTTACACTAGCTTATTTATTATATTTTGGTTTGCAAAATGGTGTATTTAGAAATGAAGTTTTATACACAACAAGGGATGAGAATCGATAATTCTGGGTATTGTTCAGGTGCTAATCTTAATAGCAAATTATCTGTTTTTGTGATGTAACACGGTCTGAAAACTGTTATTTTATTTATTGGAAGTACAAGGACAGGGCTTATCCGCTATAAGTGAAGGCGGATTAAGGCCTTGTGGGGGGAACAAATAACAGCACACTCCATAGAGAGTACTTACGCTATTTGTCGAATTGATTATTACAGATTATTGGCTACCATTACCGGCTAGCCAAATCCCAGTTGTAATCTACTGAGAAATGTATGTACTCCATGACCCGGACCAAATTGCGGTTCGCATCAAGGTAGTCAAAATTTGGCAAATGCAATGTTTTTAAACCTGCATCCTCATAATTTCTTTGTACGCATCAACAAGTTTATTACGAGTCTCCATCATAAACTTAAAACTGACTTCAGCCTTAGACATTGCAATCATCACTTCATGAACGTTTTCAACTTTACCGGTCGCAAAGTTTTCGATTGATTCTCCTGCCTTAAGCTGAAGATCATTTACCTCGCTAACGTAATTGTTGATAGTATCCTTAAAACCGGATCCATTCTTATTATCAGTTTTTCCGAATTTCTGATCAATCTTTCCGTTTTGCGCGGGACCAAGTGGAATAATATCCATATCTCTCTATCTCCTTATTATACTGAGTGCTCTTTCACTCATCTTTCTAAATGAAGAAATTACTGATGTATTAGCCTCGTAAGACCTTGAAGCGGCAATCATGTCTACCATCTCCTTCGCAACACTTACATTCGGCATATTTACATAACCTTCCTTATCTGCCTGTGGATGCCCTGGCATATGAACCTTGTTTGGAGGTGATTTTGATTCTGTTACCCCTTTAATGTTTACACCATTCAGCATCAATTTATGATTCTTACCGCCAACCATAGATTTATTCAGGATTGTAGCAAATTCTACCTCTTTCCTCTTATATGGACCGCCATCTGAAGTTTCAGTGACTTGAGCATTTGCAATATTACTTGCGATAACACCCATTTTTATTCTTTCTGCCGTAAGACCTGAAGCGCTAATGTCCAACACAGATAATGGTTTATCAAACATAGACATATTTACACTCCTCCTTTCCCTACATTAGTGTTAATTTGCGAAATCCGCATCTACAGATTATCTTACTTATCCAGTGTAGACGTCAGAATCAGATTAAAAAAGCCATCACTATTTACTCTGTATTGCACCTATCATACCCTTGAATTTCTGAGACAAAATTTCCAGATATGCATTATGCCTATCTGACATCTGGTAAAATGACACTAACTCCTGATCCAAATCTACATTATTACCGTTCTTTCTGGTACCTTTAGCATTCGACACAGTTATCGATTCCTTCAAATTCATGATTTTACTAATATCTTTACTTTCAACAGCTTTTAGTAACTCTTTTTCAAATGAAACCTCTGATTTTTTATATCCTGGTGTATTTACATTTGCTATATTATTGGCAATTACCTTATTTTTCGTTGAAGTTAAGTCCAGTAATTTTGACAACAACACTACATTTGTATCTGATAAGCCCATTATCTGTTACCTCCAATAATCATTAACATACGTGCTAGTTATAAGTCACGCAAAATTTATACCACTACACCACATTTCAGTTTCTACTCTATAAAATGCCACCAAAGCTCAAATCTGTCCATGATTTATAGATATTAACGTTGAATTTTTATACAATTAAGCGTTGATCATTATCCCCTCAAAAGGGGAAAAAAGTGACAACTAGTGGGAAAAGCTTTCCTCAACAACATTGCTTTCCTCATCAGAATCTGTATCAATATCTAAACCGAAGCCTGCTTCTAACTCCTTATACCGACTTAACTTGTTTCTCAAAGTACGGGGTGTTACATCCAGTATCTCCGCTGCCCGCGTCTTGTTACCCCCTGTTTTCTCAAGCGTCTTGTATATTAACTCTCTCTCAACATCTTCGATTGTCTGTCCAACAGACAGTTCGGAAGCCTTCTTAGGCTTACGCACATTTAGCATATTCTCAAAATGTTCAGGCATAAGCACTTCAGAGTCAATCATAACCGTACACCTATGAATCAGGTTCTTAATTTCCCTGACATTTCCGGGCCAGTCGTGTTGAGACAAAACGTCTATAGCTTCCTTACTGATCCTTTTCAACGGAGTGTCCATTCCAGTTTTAAACTTCTCTAGAAAATATTCAGCGAGCACAGGAACATCCTCTCTTCTTTCTCTCAAAGGTGGAACAATTACTGGTATTACATTAAGTCTGAAATACAGATCCTGCCTGAAATTGTTCTTTTCAATTTCCTGTTCCAGATCTCTATTTGTTGTAGCAATAATTCGGACATCCACCTTAAGTGTCTTGGAACCTCCAACCCTCTCAAATTCCTCTAACTCAAGAACCCTTAATAGTTTGGACTGAATCTTTGGTGATACTTCGCTAATTTCATCTAGCAACAGAGTACCTCCATTTGCTAACTCAAAACGACCCATTCTCTTTAAATCCGCCCCGGTAAATGCTCCTTTTTCGTGTCCAAACAGTTCACTTTCCAACAGGCTTTCAGAGAGTGCCGCACAGTTAACTTTAATAAAAGGTTTTGTATTTCTCTGGCTATGCGCATAAATAGATTGTGCTATAATCTCTTTTCCAGTACCACTTTCACCCTGGATCAGCACACTGGCCTTGCTTTGTGCCATTCTTTTAACATTATTCAAAATCCCAAACATCTTGGAACGTTTGTCTATAACAAACTCGTTTTCTACATTGCTATCTAATTTAGATCTCCAATATTTATTTTCATCTATTAATTTCTGACGCTCCTGAACTCTCTTTAGCAGTAACTCAATATTTTCAGGAGAAAATGGTTTTATTATGTAATCGTATGCACCTTTGCGCATTGCTTCAACTGCTGTTTCTATACTGCCATAAGCAGTCATAATAATAACGGTTGTCTCCTTTGAAGTTTTCTTTACTTTCTCCAATACCTCCATACCACCCATTCTCGGCATTCTCATATCAAGGAAAAGCATGTCATAATTCTGTTTATCGGTCAAACCAACTGCTTCCTGCCCATCACATGCATTGTCTACAGAGTAACCATCTCTTTGTAATGCCTCGCTTAAGTAGGCTCTGCTGAGCTCATCATCGTCCACTACCAATATCTTTTCAATACTCAATTTATTCCTCCGTTCAAACCAAGACATCACTTAAAAAGTTTGTTTCTCTTGAAGTGCTTAATACTTCATTATGACTGCCAGGCAAGTTTACCATTATGGTTGTTCCCTTCTCAGGCCCACTGAAGATATTGATTCGTCCTTCATGGAGTTCAATTATCTTACGAACTATTGCCAAACCCAGACCAGTTCCATCATCTTTTGTAGTAAAAAATGGTTCAAAAATCTTTTTGATAGCACCATCTTTAATACCATCACCGGTATCAACAAAACCAACCTGCATTACCGGTATATCTTTAGTAGTTGACTTCCGCGTAAATATTCTGATTTTACCACCTTCAGGCATAGACTGGATCGCATTAAGCAGAACATTCAAGAAAGCCTGTTGCAGTCGATCCGGGTCGCATAGAATAAAGCCATCAGAACTATCATAATCCTTCTCGATCTGAATATTTGCACAACCTTTATGGCCTAATTCCTGATCGACAAAAAGAAGAGCTTTATCAATAATTTTTGTTAATTCATATCTCCTCAGGTTCAGTTTTATCGGACGTGCCAGAAACAGTAAATCAGTAACTATTCCATTGATATTCTTCGTACCCTTGATTATATGCTTAACAAGACGAAGATTATTCCCCTCCAGATCCCGCTCCAGCAAACTTGCAAAACCTTCAATACCATTTAGAGGATTCCTAATCTCATGAGCGATGCTGGCAGCCATTGTTCCAACAGAGACAAGATCACTCGCACTATTTAAACGTCCTTTTAGTTCACATATTTCTGACAAATCATAAAAAGTTTCAACAGCACCCGTAATTGCTCCGTTTTCATCTTTGAGTATAGATATGCTGCTCTCAATATTCCTTGTTTCTCCGTCACCCATTTCAATCACTCTTTTTAAATTATTTATTTCTTTATTTTTTGACATTGAGTCTAGTAATAAATCAACAAATCCACCTATATGGCCAAAGGAGCTCCTAAAACTAGTCCCCAAGACATCTCTGGCAATAGTATTCAATGTATTCTCAGCAACGTTATTAAAAGTCATAATCTTACCATGATTATCCACCGCAACCACACCACTATGCATACTCCCCAGAATACTATTTAAGAACCTCGTTTGATTATCAAGTTCCAATACCTTCTTGTTGAGGCACTCATTTGTGTATGCCATCTCCTGATCAATTTTTTTAACTCTTTCTTGTAATTGAGTGTATGAAGATTCAAGCTTTTGCGCATAAGTATTAAAGCTATCAAAAATAGTTAACAGCTCTTTAACATTGTTGAATTGCTTAAATTTTGTTTTGTATGATTTTACGCTATTCATCTCTCCAGAACCCTTTCCAGTTTTTCCTCAACTTCAGAACGCCACACTATATCCTGAATATGCCATTGTGCCTGTTTGGCCCAGTAAGTACCTTCATATACTTCCTCTATTTCGCTATATGCTTCTACTGCTTCGTTATATGAGTTTAGCTTCCTGTAACAATTTGCCATTTGATACGAAATCCACATTTTTTCATCTTTAGTAATATTATTCTTAACAATGAGCTGGTAAATATCCAGGGCTGCTTGATACTCACCTAATTTGTATAAATTTTCAGCAATTTCAAAGGGATGTATAATTTCTTCTTCTTCATTAATTGATACTTTCTCGCTTTCCTCAACATATGAATTTTCTTCCTCAAGAGAGATAATCTCACTGGCTTCACCATTTTCTTTATCGATTAGAGAAATTTTTTGTTTCCTTCCAGACCTTTTTCCAATGCTCTTTTTAACAAAATCAGATAAAACAACTTTCTTTTTCTTCTCTACTTCTTTTATTATCTCCTCTTCCTCCACTCCATTTATAGTTTCGGATGTACCTTTGAACTCTGATTTTAATTTTCCCAGCTCAGCTTTCTCTTTTTCTAACGCTTCAATCATGGCTGACATTTCATCCTCATTCACGCTATAATTGCTTTCCACAGACCATGCATCATTTGAAGCGCAGAGATTAACCATGCAAAAGATAGCCAGTAATATGATTAGTTTATATTTTCTCATTTCACACCTAATGCTTAAAAATCTTTTAACAGCTTATGACATTCGCAAATGAAATGCCATGAGCCGCCAAACAATTTGGAGATCTTGACCAAGAGTATGGGATATGCAGCAACACACCATAACACTTGAATTAACCGTGACTTATGGTTGCAGCCAAAAGAATGAAAGTATACACTAAGTAAAAATTAAATAATTAATTGTGGAGATAATGAGGGACGTGAACAGTGGACAGATTTCTCAATGTTTGTTTTTTTAACCATTTGTATATTTTTAACACAAGCAAGTTATGCATTAAAAATAATCATTGAGGATGTTAAATAAACAACAATAAAGGGGGGAGGGGCATATTCATATTTAAATCGGTCCTGAAGTCGCTATAGTGACAAAATCCATCCTTAGATGCTCGTGAAGATGCTATACTGGATTCTATTAAAGATCTGCCCCGGTATCCTGTTGATACGCCTTTACAGCCTCAGTAAGCAAGCCAAGCTCAACATAAGAATCACCAACTAATTTAGAGACCCAATCTATTCGCATCTCTGATGTATCTCCTTTTATAGCCTTCTGGTAGTGTTCTATTGCTTTTTCTTGCTGTTTGTCACGGGCCAGACTAATTCCTGCATAGATGTTTGCTTTAATCACCATATCTTTATCTCTTTTTCCTTCAGTAATTTCTTCAAATGTCTCTAAGGCTCTTTTGTAATTTTCATCATCAAGATAACACAGCCCAATTTCGAACGTCATGCTATCTGCATATATACCATCCTGATGTCTGCCTAAACCTTGCTTGAGGATTTCTATAGCATTATCCAGCATCTTCATTTCTCGCAATGATTTTCCACTGTAAAGGAAGCCATGGGTAGATAGTGTGCTGTTGGGAAATTCTGTTAGTGCATTTTTATAGAGCTGGAACGCTGTTAAGTAATTCTCTGTCTTAAAAAAACAATCTGCCAGTTTATAGCTAGCAGTATCCAGCATATAATTGTTCTCTTCGTAAGAAACGAAATTCTTTAGGATCCTGATGGCTTTATCATATTTGCCCAACAAATAATAACAATTCCCTATCTGATATTCCAATTCACAGCGTAATCTATCAGGCAAGACTAACAGCCCAGACACATCGCTCTCCTGTTGGCCCTGGTCAGCCTGGTACTCTACTGTATTGCTAATAGCTGCACTTTTTGTTCGCTTTGACTTGCGACTGACATCAATAAATTTACTCTTCATGCTTAAAAATATTTTTAAAGCTTCAGCATATTCGCCTGAGTCAATAAAGGCATTTCCCAATCTCATATTAGCAAACTTAACTGTTTCCCTGTCGTGATATACCTCCATTATATAACTATAAGTTTCAATAGCCTTCTTATAGTCACCTTGCTTCCTCAATAAATCAGCAATTTTAAGGTATGCATCATCCACATCGTTTGATTGAGGATAACGCTCTACGTATTTAAAATAAACTCTTTTTGCATTTTCAATATCATCCAACATTTCATAGCTCTTCCCTTCATTTAGCATAGAATCTCTTGCGAAGGGATGATCAGGATAATTTGCGATTACTGTCTTGAATTCTTGTAATGCTATTGACGGTAGATTAGAAGCGAGATAAAAGTTTCCCAGTTCGAAATATGCTCGTACTATTCCCTTATATTTAGGGTATTTTATCATGACCTTTTGATACTCTTGTATCGCCTTCTCCTGATAATATCCATAAGATGAATCTACATTCAATTTTGCAGGCAACGTAACAAAAATCAAGTTTTCGCTTATTATTGTTTCAAAACCTTTAGCACCAAAGACAGTATCAATTATGTCAACCAAAGGAACATCATCAAGATAAACAGAAATAATCGTAGAAAGCTTGTCCCTGACGATGTCATCATCGACAATAATCTTCTTCCCGCTTGTAGTAATCAATACTTGCAGTATATCGTCAATGGGGACTAAGTCAGCCCTGATTGAGTATAAAACAGTTCCGTACTTACCCTTTCGCTTGTTTATAGATAAGTTGTCGTTCTTTGTGACCAGAGCGGTCAACTTCTCTTCCTCTAATGATGCCTGATGTTGTCTTATTTCTAATAGTTTCTTCAGTCCTGCTAATATCGTCTTCTCATCGTCAAAGCTTTTTTTATACTCATCAAGTGACGAATTCGATAACTTGCTCTCCTTCGCACTCTTTTCTTCTGCCTCTAAATATCCGGATGTGAAGATCAATGCGGAAAATATCATTGATAGACACACAGGAATTGCACATCTGAATATCACAAAAAAGCATCTCTCTTTCGTTTTCAGATTTCCGTTTTCTGGTTTAGGCTTGTTAGTATTCATATTCCAATATTTTCAATGATTCGTCTTTTAACGAATGACGACTGTATTATGCCTGTCGGTATCTCTCTTCATATAATGGTGTTTCGCCTGTTTAATATAACTTTCAGCAATCTTAAAATGTGCTTCAATTACCATCTCTTTTTCATGTTCTCCTGTATACCTGGCTTCCTGGCCAGCAATTTCATATAAAACTCTTCTGGCCTCATCAAACTCACCCGTTAATACCAAACATTCTCCCAGCCCCAGTTGAGCACTCAACCGATATGGACTATTCAAATAGTCATTGGAAACCCTTTTATATAGCTCTATTGCTTTTATATACTCCCCTGTCTTATAATAGCTTTCTGCGAGACGGCTAAAAACCCTATCACTTTCATCAATAGCAATTTTTGAATCTACTACACTTCTATACGCAACAGCAGCGTTTGCGTATTGATCATAATCAAAATACATATCAGCATTTTTTATACTATCTGCAATATTAGACTTAGTAATCCTCTTTCCTTGTGTAAACTGATTTGATACCTTAGTCTGCTTTTTCTCAGTAACTTTTTTCTTTGCCAATTTCTTAGCCGAATGCTGAAGAGCCATTGCCTCAACCTTCCGCTCCTCTTTTTGCTTGTTTATCATGGTCTTGATATCTTTTTTCTCACTACTGATCCAATTGTATTGTACAAACATCAGCCCCAATACTAACGCAAGGATACAGAAGTTTATTAATATAATACCCTTATACCCGCTAGCTGTCCCGATTAATGAATCTACTTTCTTTTTTAATTTACTAATCATCTTTTATTTTCTGAAATGTTAACTACTGGCAGTTATACCAATAACTAAAACAAAAACTAGCTTAGTTGGATGTTATAAGAGAAGCACCAACCGTATTTTCTATTCTGTCTCTTTTACTATCTATTGAGCCTTCAGTACAATCACTATCAAGGTTAACAAGCAAGACTGTCTCGTCATCAAAACTCACCTCCTGGTCGCGTATTAATGGAGAGCTTATATCGACCTCTTCAGGCTTCTTCGTTTGTGAGTTCTTGATATTGTGTAAAGCATTTTCAATTTTTCTTTTCATTAATGTGCCTTCTTCTGCAATCTTTGACATTGAATTACTTCTGGACAACATTAATCTGTTTGCATATGAATATGGCATAGTGCCCTCGAATATTTCAATTATACCCGAAGAACCCAGCTGATAAGGATTAGTCTCCATTATCTCCACTTCTCCATCTGGATTAATCATCGAACACACAAGATTATGCCCACTATTTACATATTGAACAACTCTCTTGCGCTTATCAACAAGCACGCATAGCATTGATACATTAATATTCGGCAATACATTTGAATGCAAGAATTTATTGATACTTTCGATAATACACTTGGGTGTTCCTCCTTCTTTTGATCTAAATAACGTCTTTATCATTGTACCTATCTGCCAGTTCTCCCACCACTCTCTATGATGCTCGCTTTGCCCATTAATATTTCCAAATATCAATGTAGATCTATCGTCATCAATAGCAAATGAATCGAAGACTACCGTACTCTTTGGCTGACATGCCGGACCGTCAAAATAATAAGACATCCCATCTGGTTTCAAAAGACAATCTGATTTCGACAATTTACCGTTGCCATCATGCTGTAATACACAGGCCTTACCGCTATCGGCATCAGCAGAGACACTGCTTTCATTAAATAATCGCACAATGACATCTTTTATTTCCTGTATTTTAAAAGGTTTGCCAATCATCTCAACGACACCCAGTTTCGCAGCCTCTTTAACTGTTTCAAGAGAACCGTATGCCGTTATAAAAATCACCTTTAAATGAGAATCACTTTTCTTAACCTCACGTATTAATTCAATACCATCCATTCCATGCATCTTGATGTCTGAAATAATCAAGTCATACTGATTTTGATTAAAATGCTCCAGGGCATGATAAGCATCTTCAGCAATGTCTACATCATAGCCTTCACTAATCAAGGCCTCCCTTAGGACATACCTAATTGTCTCCTCATCATCTACCAATAAGATCCTGTAATTCAATTTATTCAATTTCCTCTTTTACTATTTGTTTGAAAATGTCTTAAAAAGATCCTTCACAACATTTTCCAGGCGATCAACTTCCTTAAAAATCATCTGAAAGAACTTTTCATTTAACTCATCTTCTCCAACCCTATCCCTGAGTACTTCAACAGCTGCAGAAATACCTGCCAGCGGATTTCGTACTTTATGAGTAACAATACCCATTAACTCGTGTAGATCATCAAAGTATTCAGTCTCCTTGTACTTGTCTACAATCATCTTTATACCTTCATCATCACTCAAATCTACACCAGACTTCTTTACGGTCTCTGAAGACTCAATTTGCTTGTTCAATGCTGCCGATAAGTCCGCTTTTGTAATAAGATTCATCTTCAGCAGTATTGCACCCAGAAGTTGGTGTTCTGGATTTTCTTTTTGCAAACAGAGTGCTTCCTTTATATCAGAATCTTTAATCTTGCCATTTTCAACTAAGATTAGTCCCAGTTTTTTTTGACATGAATCATTATCTTTTTTCATAGTAATCGCTTTGTTAACTTTCATTGTTTATTAGATATTAACTGCACAAATTAGAAGTTATTTCGCCACCTCAACAAAACAACACAGTCTGAGAGGTCCTTTCATTATTCCCAATTCCAAGTCCTTTAGTTCTCTTAAAGGAACTTCAAACTTACTCTTGTTTAATACTATAATGCTTAATCTTATTGTATAAGGTGGTACGGTTTATACCCAGGAGCTTAGCAGCTTTGGTCATTCTCCATGATGTATCCTTAAGGACTTCTGTTATATGACTTTTCTCTACAGTTGCAATAGATTGATCAGCATCATCATCTTGTACACTATCTTTTGTACCTGTCCCAGAACCCAATAACAGATGCTCTGCAGAAAGTGTTGAATTAGTTGAAAGCAATACAGCCCTTTCAACAACATTTTTCAACTCTCTTACGTTACCCGGCCATTCATAGTTTTTCAAAATCCCTTCGATCTCTGGCGGAATATCATTAATGTCCTTGTTAAACTCTTTATTGAAATTATGAATATAGTGTTTTACGAGAGGAAGGATATCATCCTTTCTCTCCCTCAATGCACACAAATATACAGGCAGTACTCTTAGACGATAATAAAGATCTTTCCTGAATGTCCCCTTCTTCACCTCTTCTTCCAAGTCGCGATTAGTTGACGCAACTATTCTAACGTCTACATCAATATCGTCTATCCCTCCTACCCTTTTAAATTTCTTCTCCTGGAGTACTCTCAGTAGTTTTGCCTGTAATGGCAAGCCCATCTCTCCAATCTCGTCAAGAAACATTGTACCTCTCTGAGTTGCCTCGAACAAACCGGCCTTCCCTTGAGCAGATGCTCCGGTGAAAGAACCCTTTTCATAACCAAACAACTCTGACTCAAGCAAGTTCTCTGTCAGAGCGGCACAATTGACTTCCATAAATCTGTATTTACTCCTTGCGCTCATCATATGAACATAGTTGGCTATCAACTCTTTTCCTGTCCCGCTCTCTCCTTGTATTAATACAGTGCTTGAAGGGCTCTGTGCAATTATCTTTACATGTTCAAAAACCTTCTTCATTTCCTTGCTAACAGCAACGATATTGGCACCACCTACAATATTTGCTTTTGCCCTTAACCTTGATACTTCTCTCATCAGCGATTGAGTACTTAGCGCTCTCTCTATCACCACCTTGATATGTTCCATTTTAAATGGTTTCTCAAGATAATCAAAAGCCCCGGCCTTCATAACATTTACGACTGAATCCACTGAGGCATGGCCGGTTAAAAGAATTACGAGTATGTTCTGATCATATGCCTTTATCTCTTTTAGTAATTCTAACCCATTCATTCCAGGCATCTTCAAGTCCAGTATCACGAGGTCAGGGATTATCTTCTTAATTAATTTAAGAGAATTTTCTCCATTGTCCTCCGTATGTACTTTATACCCCTCAACCTCTAATGCCTCTTTCAAACAAAATCTGATTGTCTCTTCATCGTCTACTACTAAGATTACAGGTTTCACGCCATCCTGATGTTCCGTATTATTCACCGATTTTGCCTTACTCATTTCAACCCTCATTAAAAAATCAATTTTCTATAATTACTAAAGAGCAACTTTATATTGCTACAGAAATCCGCCTACATTCTACACACAATGTCGCATATTTATACAATATTATGTGTCGTTCATGGCGCTATAGAAAATCCGTACCATTTAAATTTACTATTTAATACTGAACTCCGATTATCATCAATCATTCATTCCATCAAGTTTCCCTTTTGCAGATTTAATCTCTTCAATATTACGAGCATACCTGATGCACTCTTTAAGATGCTTTTTAACTTTATCAGGCTGATTTCTCTTCTCAAATATTGAAACAAGGGCAATATTTACCTCATAATTGCCTTTATGTGTTTTAAGTGATTTTTGAAAGGCATCTATCGCATCATCCTCTAAGCCTTTGCCTAAGTAGAGCAACCCCAGCTCCTTATAATGTCCGGCAATATCCATAGGATACACACTTATCGCCTTTATATACACTTCGATAGCCTTTTCTATATCTCCTCGTTTAGCTAAGATCCTTGCGATCTCATCAAACGGGTCAAAACCTGAAGTAGAGAATACGCTAAGAACATTTTCATCAAAATTCTGATCTAAATTCATTAGTATTTTCACGCCTTCCTCAATGATCTTATCTTCTAATGAAACGCTCTCTTCTTTGCTTATTTTTGAAAGATAAATCACCATCAATGAGGCACGTATGCCAACGGCATCGTTAGTAACAGAGAGTATCTCTTTTAGTTTTTTCTCAGACACATCAAAGGTGTATTGGCCTTGATTGTACATGCTAATAATGCTTAAAGCGTCATCGTAAGCATTTAAATTTCTACAAAAATCGGTTATTTTATAGGACAATTCCTTCAGGATACCAGAAGACAGCTCTTCAGGACTTCCTTCTACAACCATACTACCCAGCGTTTTCTTTGCCTTAACCCCGACTAGCTCAGCATCTATTCTCATAGTACTCCCGATTAGCGATATATTTCCCTTCAGAACATAGTCTGCATTTAGCTGTCTGCCAAATTTCTTAATAGTTTTTGTATCTAAGCGTGCCATCAAATCTACTGTATCTGTTGACCATGCTCCATCTGCACCTTTTGTGACATCCTCAAGCTTTACCATGTCGCTCGGTATTGAAGTAGAAACCTTTTCATAAATTATTTCCCTATCTATGGGTTCAAAATACCCTGATTGCATAAAAAGGCTTCTTAAAACATCGGGCACCATCTCTTCCATACTCATTTGGGTGTAATCCCTGAACGGCATAATAACAATCTTGTAACTCTTTGCCGCATCACATTTATGAACGGTAAATAGAGTGAACACAAAGATAATTAACGTTACCCTGAAACAGTTATTCTTTCTTAATAATCTAATCATACGAGTTGAAAACGACATTTCTGCTCCTTTCAATATATTTTATCTTAAACTACGCATATTTTGTGCCTTTCCCATAATGAAATGTGATAGCAAGAAACTTTGGCTTAGATGATGGGGAAATAGCAGGTAAAAGGCTTCCACACATACCCTCATTTATTTTTAACTAAACTACGAAATACAGCTAATTACATACCTTGGCATGCATATCCTCCACAGTAAACTGTTTCAGCATACGGCGAAAATTAATAATTATTCATTTCCATTCTCAATAAAAAAATAATTAGTAATCACCATAAACAGTTAAGTACCTAGGCAGATTGTTGCTTTTTTATACGCATTCTCCTAGCTGACGTACAAGGCACTAACTGACAGACTATGCTTATACCAAATTGCATTTGCTAGAGAGAGGAGAATGAAATGGTAAGACGTAATTACCCTGGCTGCAGAACATCCAGAGGCATACATCAAACAGTGCACGGCAAAGATGGAGCTTTGATAGAAGATTACAAGCAAAAAGGAATAGCCCTATACCATGAAGTATTAGACTTCCTGAGTGGCTGGTTTTGAAATATATTGTGTACAGAAGTGTTGTGAATGACGCAGGAAAGAACTAACGAAGGTATTGCAATACTGAAAGATATTTAGTATCACTTGAAAGGCTTGAGGAGTATTAATAGTCATGATGCAATAAAGAAACGATCACCAACACCGCCACGACCAATCTTTATTGTCAAAGTCCGAAGACATCTGGGACATCTCCCCTCATACTGTTTTTCTGAGTGGTTGTATATCCTGCCATACACATTACAACAAGAGAAGAAAATCCCTAAAAACTTCTTCTTTTGCGAGTTAATGGCCACCTGAGATTCATTATCTAAAACATCCATATTCTCTCGTATTAACTCTATGGCTTTAAATTGGCAACACATGCCAACCCTGGCAGAACTACTTTAATCTTACGCTCCCGCTGGATTACAGGCAAAGAGAGTTGAACAAATCCACTATATCAGCCCTGAGCCATTTAGTGATTTAGCAACTTCTTTTATAACCGATGCTCTATCATAAGTACCATCTTCGATGCGGGCTTTAGCTTGATTTACCTTTTCCTCTCTGGTATCAGGTATCTGCTTTATTGCAGCCTTCAATCCAGACAGTGTTTTATGTAACTCTCTAGCCTCTGAAGAGATCTCTACCTTGTCCCCTCCAGCCAATGTTTTTGCATCGCTAGAGACACCAGAAGATGTTTTCTTCGCATCTTCCGACTTTACAAGATTTTGATTTGTCAAAATCCTTCCTATAAGATTGTGATTAATTCCTGATGTTTTATCTACTGACATTTTCAATCCTCCAATCTGTCATGAAACATGTTATTTTGCTATTAATTGCCATAAGCAGGCAAAATACAATAAAATTGTCTTTGAGTCAACAATTCCTCAATAAAACTGCAAGCAATTGCTGTCTTAAAGACTGACAAGAGACCTTACCCATACCTATTATCGGTAAACAGCTAGAGCACTTTAGCAGAAAAATATTTAAATATTCAACGCAATAGCTATGCCGTCACATCCCAAAAAGTGTTTAAAGTATAAAACAAACAAAAGCGGCTCAATTTGATGATTTAACCCCTTTTCATGACAACTCCATTTTATACTTTAAAGTGTTTTCAAAATTGATTACCCTGATAATCGTCTAAATTATCTACATTATGCCAATAAAATCAACTTCAAAGGGTCTCATTTTTATCTGGACCGTGGTTCCAGTTAATCAATTTTTATGGACAGTAGAAAATAAAACATAAAGACAAGTATGGGAAAGTTTTTCCTAAACTCTTATCACAGCCACACTACCACAAAACACAAAACTCATGGAAAAAAATAAAAAAATGCATATTTTAATTATTGTCATAATGGCAACAATTTTGCGATCTTATGCAAACGTATTATTAATAAACTCGTCAGCATCATTTCAAACAGCTGTATGTTTAAAGATAAAAACACTAAAATAAATTATTCTTACGGTTCCAAGCTTGCTCATATGGCATACAGTATTAGTAGAAGATTTTTTATGATTATGACTAATGTTTATACAGTTTGATCCGATAAAGATAAAGGTACTCGTAATTACTAATTAAATAGTCAGCTTCAAAATCGTTGATACTCTATGAACTTATTGTAGAATCTTTGCTTAAAAAGGGACGTGAATGCCACCCTAATAGAGTTCCGATATGATCGGGGCTTCTGTGCTAAATACGGTATTGTTGCAAGAATGCAATTTTTTTAAATAAGAAAGGAATGGTGGATTTAAATGACAAAGCTTTTATTAGTTGATGATTCAGCCGTAATGCGAAAAATAATACAGAGAAATATCAAGGAAACCGGCCTAATTGTTGACGAATTTGTTGAGGCTGGAGATGGAAATCAAGCTTTGGAGAAAGTAAATGAAAATCTGGATTTAGACCTGATACTGCTTGACTGGAACATGCCTAATATGTCAGGTATAGAATTTGTTAAGACACTAAGATCTTTAAATCTAGCTAAAAGAATACCTGTCGTAATGGTTACAACAGAAGGTTCTGACGCTAAAATAAGCGAAGCCAAAGATAGTGGTGCCGACGGTTATCTTACAAAACCGTTTACCGCTGACCAACTGCGAGATGCACTTGGAAGCTATTTGATGGTTCAATAACAAAACAATAACAAACAAAGGAGAATGATTATGACGACTGCAACTTACGATAATATCGTAGAAGATGTTATCAGCTGTACTAATGAGGTGTTTGCATCAATGATACCCATGGAAATCAAGTCTGACGGTTCGTTCTATCAAAAGGAAGATATGATTTCAACAGATGTAATATCACTGATCAGTTTTACAGGTGAACACTCAGGCATTGTTGCATTCTTTGGTTCTAAAGATATGGCTCTTAAGATTACGTCTAAGATGCTTGGCATTGAAGTTAGCTCAATAGATCAGGATGTCAAGGATGCTATGGGAGAGCTGACTAACATGATAGGTGGCTCCTTAAAGAACAAGGTCTTTGAGACATTCGGAGCAATGCATCTCTCAGTCCCGATCGTAATAGCCGGTGCGGCTCTGTCTATATCGTCGTCCAGCAATAAAAATGACAAACAGGATCTGACAATCTCTCCAGGTGTTACATGTAACAGCCAGAACTCATGGATGATGACGCCTTTCTCTTCGGAAGGTGACACTTTTAACATAGGACTTGTAGTCAAAAAGAATGATTAAGGTATGGTTTTTAATTTGATCTTAAGCATGTAAGATCCTTTATCAGGCTGCCAAGCTCTGATGGGCAAAGAGGACTGCCATAGCATACTCTCCCCTTACCGAGCTATTAGTTTGTCACATGTTGTAGTTAGCAGAGGCTGTGACCGTTTTTGATAGTTTTTTCATTTTACCTAGTTCTACATTTATAACAAATTGCAAAACAACAATGGCCGAGACCTTAGAATCAAATATTTGTCCACCAAAGCTTAAAGAATTAATGGACAGCACCATAACTAAGCTGAATGCAGACTGCACCAGCCTGCTAGGCAGAAATTTTGGCATAGCAAAACCTACATGTGAAATAGCAACTCTTTCTGAGTTTATAGAAAACCATGATGGCAATTACTTCATAATCAAATCGCAACTTGAAGAGTCTTATCATGGTGACATATGCACCATAATACAGTTAAAGGACGCTATTAAAATTGGCAGTATTCTCCTTGGATCTGATGAAAAAGAGATAAAGGAAAAAATCAAAAATGAAGATCTCGATGCAGACTGCACTGACGGTGTTACTGAGTTCAGCGGGCAGTTCTCAGGAATGATTGATACCGTACTTCGTAATAAACTGGCCAAGCCTGTACATGTAAAACTATCATTATGCACCACTTTAAACAAGGACAATGCAAACGAAGTATTACATGATACGCTCTCTAATGAATACCTAAATCTTTCGTCGCTTCTTCTGATCAAAGGTTTTGATACTGGAAAATATAATATGTTTTTTCCTATTGAATCAGTAGATGAATTTTTTGGAGAAACAATTCACGATAAAACAACAAATGTTCTTGTCACAGATGATTCTATTGAAAACATCAGGACAATCAAAAAATATCTAATTAATACACCGTTCAGGGTCATTGATTCTACTAATGCTAAAGAGACGTTTATGATTTTACAAAAAGAGAAGATACACTTGATTCTTCTCAAATTAAATTTGCCGGTCCAGAACGGTATTGAAATATGTAAAAATATAAAGAAAACACCATATACCAGAGGAATCCCATTAATAATGATCTCTGACAAACCGACACAAGAGGATGTTATTAACTCACTACAGGCAGGTGCAAGGGATTTTCTTGTCAGGCCTTTTTACAAAGATAGACTCTTACAAAAAATTGATAGATTTAAAGTTAAAGAAAAGCAAGCAACTCTATATTAAAATAGTAATAAAATGAGGCACGCAACATATATACTTTGCAACGAAATCTATAATTCAATGACAATGCTCTTGTGGTAAACTTCAAAATCATAATGAACGAAAGGAAGTGATTAAAATGAGTGAATCGAAAACAGATAACAATGATCTTACTTTGGATATTAAGGAAGATTCAGAAATATTTCTAGAATTTTTGTCAGAGGTACTTGACCATCTAGAAGATTCTGAAAGCAATATACTCAGTATAGAAGGTGAAAATTGTGATTATGAAGTAATCAATGCAATCTTCAGAAGTATTCACAGCATAAAGGGTAGTGCAGGATTTCTCGGACTTACAGATATGCAGGGTCTTAGCCATGAACTGGAAGCGCTTCTGGACAAAGCACGAAAAGGTGAAATATCTATTACACAGGAAATAATAGATATTTCTTTAAGTGCAATAGATGCGTTGAGAAAACTTCGGGATAATCTGGCAATCAGGGTAGATATTGAACTAGGTAAAATCACAAATTCCGATTCATCTCCTAAAGAGCAGCCTATAGATATTAAGCCATACGTAGACAAGATAACATCCATACTAAACGACGAGTCAAATTCAAAAGGAATTGATACAGAACCAGCAGCACAATCAGATACAAGTGACTCAGAAAATGCTGATGACTTCTGGCCGAAGGAGAGTGGCAAACCGTCGGGAGAAGGATTTCTCGGAGAGATCCTTCTGGATGAAGGGACAATTACTCAGGAGCAATTGGACAAAGCTCTTGAAGATGGAAACAAAAAAATTGGTGAAATTCTAGTTGAGGATGGAGTAACAACCTCTGAGAAAGTTGACAAGGCTCTTGTTGATCAGAAACCGATAGGAGAAATACTCGCTGATAAAGGTGAAATCACAAAACCAGAGCTTGATAATGCACTCAAACAACAAGGTAAAAAAGTAGGAGAAAGACTTATAGAGATTGGTGCAACAACTAGCGAAAGTATTGATTCTGCTTTAGAGTCACAACAATCTCAGCGGAGTATGAAAGTTCAGTCAAGGACGGTCAAAGTAGATACCGGCAAACTAGACAATCTATTTGATCTGGTAGGAGAGCTTGTAATTGCGAATACCCTCATTTGTGGAGAAATGAAATCCGTAAGTAATAATGGTACCAGCAAAAACTTGTCTCAGTTAACCAAAATCACCAAGGATATACAGGACCAGGTCATGTCAATGAGGATGGTTACACTAAAGCAGACATTCCAGAAAATGTCCAGGCTGGTGAGAGATGTATCTCAACGTTCAGGTAAAAAAGTTAAGTTTAAAATCTCTGGTGAAGAAACGGAGCTTGATAAGAACGTTATTGAAGAAATAGCTGATCCGCTCGTACATATTCTTAGAAATTCAGTAGATCATGGTATTGAGGCGGAAGAAGACAGAAGTGCTAAAGGCAAGCCAAAAGAAGGTACGGTGTCATTAAGCGCTTTTCATCGCGGTGGAAATATCATTATAGAGATCAAGGATGATGGTAAAGGGCTGCAAAAAGAAAGAATATTAAAGAAGGCTATTGATAAAGGACTCGTAAACAGCCAGGCGTCAATGACAGATAATCAGATATACAACCTAATCTTTGCACCTGGCTTATCAACTGCGGATAAGGTTACTAATATCTCAGGTCGTGGTGTAGGAATGGATGTTGTTAAGAAAAATATAGAGAAGCTTCGCGGCAAGGTTGAAGTAACGTCAAAAGAAGGAGAAGGCTC